>VXPN01000177.1 GCA_009839535.1 Boseongicola sp. SB0662_bin_57
GCGGAGCGCATGCACGAGGCCCTTGTGAAGGACGCCCTGGGCGGCGAGCTGATCGGCCATGTCTCGCGCGACTCGACGGCGATCGAGGCCCGGGAGACGCCGGCGCCGAAGCCCCCGGCCGGCCCGAGGCCGAAGCGTCGGCGCGGCCGTCCCCGCAAGGGCGAGGAGGTTGAGAAGGAGCCCGGGCGCCTGGAGCGCCAGTCGGGCGGCATGAGCCTCGAGCAGATGCTTGAGAACCTGCCGAACGCCTGTGACCATGGCGCCAAGAGGAACGCAAGGGGCTTCCTGGCCAGCTGGCGAGGCTGCAAGCTCCATCTTGACACGGCCGACTGCGGCGTGCCGGTGAGCGCCCTCCTGACCTCGGCCTCCGTCCATGACAGCCAGGCGGCGATCCCGCTTGCGAAGATGACCGCCGGCCGCGTGACCAGTCTCTACGACCTCATGGACGCGGCCTGTGACGCGAAGGAGATCCACGAGGCGAGCAAGGGCCTCGGCCACGTCCCGGTCATCGACGTCAACCCGCGTCGCGACAGGGAGCTCAAGGAGGAGATGAAGCGCGAAGCCCGGGCGCTGCGCGCGTGCGGTCTCGTCATGCCGGAGAGCGTCCGATACCGGATCCGTTCCGGGGTCGAGCGGACCAACGCCCGTCTCAAGGACAAGTTCGGCGCCCGCCATGTGCGTGTCCGCGGGCACGCGAAGGTGTTCAGCCACCTGATGTTCGGACTGCTCGCGCTGACGGCTGATCAGCTGATGCGTCTCGCCGTCCCTCCTTGACGTGCACGCCGTCCTTGGCGACGGCTCCGGCGACATCGATCTCCTTTGGGAAAGCGTCGGAAAAGCCGGCGAACGGCGAGGCACGGCAATCGCCCAACGTGTTCGCATCTTGTTCTTGCGCGGCGCAAAAGGAAGTCGAGAATCCGCGAGATTCGGCAGGCCGGGCGGGCACTTGGCCACGCAGGCGATCAGGCCCGACGGCGGTCAACCATTCAACTCGTCAGTTTTGCAAGAGGCTCCAGTGTTCAAGGAATTCCTCAAAGTGCTGAAGCTCCAATATCTCGTTTTCGACACGCAATTTCAATTGCGACTGACCTTCACGCGCCCCGGCCATTTCGAAGAAGTCCAGCACGTCACGAAACATCATGGAAAACGGCTGGATGACCCTGAAGAACGCTTGCAGAAACATGTCTGTGCTTGCGGACGCAAGTGCAACCTCCAGGCTCCAAGCCTCGGGATCAAGCTCGATTCTCAGCTGGTCCACCAACTCCTCATCCCGGGCATCCAATTCCAGTCCGCCGAATTCGCTCAGACCTTTCCACGCGCTCAGACTGTCCCGATAGACGTCTTCGTCCACCTCGCCCTCCATGATTTCCGTACATATGCAATGGTTCGTCAACTTTGGGAAGCACCAAAAGCTGGAGTTACCACAACACGGGGCCAACGCCATCCGAGGCGTCGTCGTTGCATCGGACAACGCGCAAGCTTGCCGCTCCAAAGCGTTGGCTGAAGTCCTCAAACTTCTCGTTCATCAGCGCAAGGTACGGCTCCAAAGGCGCTGCCTTCTTTCCGGCGATCACCTTCTGGATGGCGGCCAATTCACCGATCAGCGTCTTGCCCGAGCTCGTGGGGGCGACCACCAGCAATGACCCGCCATCCAGCACCCGGTGCTCGTTGACCGCCTCAGGCTGCAGGGGATTCAGTCCATCGGCGAAGACCTCGGTCCACTGATCGACGATCTCCGGCGGAAAGCCATGCTCGACCAGCTCCAAGAACGGCCCGGTCAGGTTCTGAACGGACATCGCGGGAAACGCCGCCGCAAAATTGTCGCCGCGCTTCAGCACCGGGAAGACCAGGCCTCCCTGCACGCTGCCGAGGAAGACCGGCGTCTGCGTAACGCCGATACGTTCGGCTTCCACACGGGTCAGCCGCATGATTTCGCCGGCGACCTCGGGAAAACTCACCGTCTCACCGTTCTCGTTGCTCAACGCCTCGATCGTCGCATGGGTAAGGAGCCCGTGGCCGCTTCCCGGCTGTTCCCATGCCGATTCGCTCGTCGCGCAAGCCGCGAGAAGGATGCGCCCTTCGCCAGCAATTCCGTCGAGCGCGAATGCATTGCGTGGCCGCGCTTCTGTTTCGAAGACACGAGCCGGCGCCTGTCCGCTGAAGCAGCAGTCGAGGACGCACAGCACCGTCCGCGCCTTGGTGCCCTTGAAGGCATCGGCCAAGGCCGTCATTGGCATGGCGGTGCCCGGAAGATCCGTCGCGTCGGTATCGGAGAACAGCAGGCGTCCGTCCGGTGAACCGTGGCCGGCGAAAGTGATGACGATCACGTCGTCCGCTTGCGCATCTTCCAACGTACCGAGGATGGCGTCCGAGACTTCGCTGTGCGTTGCCTCCTCATCGACCAGACGCCTTGCGGCCAGCCCCTCAATGGTGTCGGTGAACAGCGCCCACAGCGCCATCGCATCCCGTCGCGCACCGCTCAGCTCCGGAATTGCGGGATCCAGATATCTGTCGATCCCGACAAAAATTGCCTTCACCGCCATGCTGCCTCCGATGCGATCCGAGCCAGGAATTGCTCCATCACGCTGTTGACCTCTCGCTGTCTCAACAACCGGGCCTCGCGTCGCTCAGCCTCGTCTCCCTCGCCCAGTTCGAACCGGGCCACAGCTACCGGACCATCCTTCCGATACCCCTCGACGTCATCCTCCCCGGCAAAACGATTGCGGAGAATTGACAAGCCATCCCGGACCACTGCGCCGTGCACGCCCTCCAAAGCCTCGCGGAACATCTGCGCAGCGCCATCAAGACCTTCCTCCGCGTGTTCAATGCAATAGACCAGGTCATGGGCGTCCTTCCGCTCGAAGCGCTGATCGAACGCGAAAGCCTTCAGGCAGGTGAAGCTCACCAGATCGGCATGTTTCACTTCTTCGACGGCGACTCCCGCACTGCCAAGCAGCTCTGCACGGATCTCCGCAACCTTGTGCAGGTCGACAACGATGGACGAGTGCGGGATATTGAGCGCGGAGATGCTCCCTTCCGTGGGCAGCGCCTCAACCCTGCCACCGGCAATCTCCGGCGCGTCCGCGAGCAGCTCGATCACCATCAGCGCGCCGTTTTCTGTCCGGGTCTGCCACCGCCATGAAAGCTTCTGGCCTCTTTCGTTGGTCGACCTCTCGAAGTTCATCGCTCGCAGGTTCTCCTCGAGCGTGCGGTAGCCCGCGGTATCGGCCAGAATCTGCAGGTCGATGACAATGTCCACGTCGAGCGTGCCGGCGTGCGTCGGCACTTCGGGCGGTCGCGCCGCCACCAGGTATCTCGGAGTCAGTCCGCCCACCAGGAACACCGACTTCTTCCATGGGCCCAGTCCGCGCAGCAGGGTCACGAGAACGCGCTCGCACTCGGCCGTGTACTCATCGCTGTAGCCTTCGTAGGTCGCGGGCTTCGCCATCAGAAACCGATCCTTTCCTGGCGCAGATGTTTCGCCAATTCCGTGGCGCGGCCCTCGCTGCGCATCAGGTCAAGGTAGACCTGCACGGCACTCGCCAGCCAGATCCCGTTCACGGACTCGCGAAACAGCAACTCGCCCGGCGACTTGACTTCGATGATCGCAAGGTTCGCGCCCTGGTCGACGCTTCGAGCGTCCAATGCGCCGAGAGCCTTGTCTGCGGCCGGTCCGTCCGGCAACCGGCAACGCACCTGGGAGACAGTGCTCAGAAACGGCGCGTATCGTTGCCCTGCCGCCTCGTGGGTGATCGCGTACTCGGCCTTGCTCGCGGCGCAGGCCTCGGCAAACTTCTCCACCAGCCCTTCCCCGCGCGTCTCCGGCACGAAGTAGCGCCGCATGGACGGCGGTCGCATCACTGCCTGCTGCTTCACCCAAGCATCCAGCAACGCGCCCGGCTCTTGCAGATGACGTTCCTTTCCTGGCCCCTCCCCGCGCGACACCACCCATTCAAATCTCTCCAGTTCCGTCAGCACCTGCGAAGCGGTCGCGGGTGATACCCGGGCCTGGTTAGCGATGTCCTTCACTCCGAACCACTCGCGATTCCGTTGCAGGACCGCGTGCAGCACTTGCGCACGACGCCCCGAAAACAAGGAACGGATCGACCTTGACAGGCCTTTCGGTGGCGGCTTGTCCACGTAGACGTAGATGTTGCCGGTGGGCAGGAACAGGCTGCCGCCGCTGTCATAGTAGCCAACCCGCTCGTTCCTTAGCAGTTCCTTGGCTCCAGGCGAAATCGATCGGGCGATCAGGAAGAGCGCCGGTTCCCGTTGCTGCCCCGGATGCCGCGATCTCCGCGCGGAGTCGCGGAGCTGCCAAAGTGCCTGCCGCACGTCACGGGGATATACGTCCTTCTTCATCTCGATCAGCAAGGTGACCGCCTTCCCGCCCGCCCGGAGGTCAACCTGGACGTCATGTCCTTGACCGGCGCTGTTCAGCTGTTCCGCTCCGCTGAACTCCGCCTGCATCTCAGGCAGGTCCCGCAGGGCTTCCATGAACCCTTCAAGCAGCTGTCCTTCCATCGTCGTCGACCCATGCATCAGAATTCTTGCCCACATTGCTGCCCAGAAAATATGGGAACTTTACCGAATGTTCGAGGGAATGGCAATATTTGCTGTTCAGTAAACATCTCAGGTGAGTGCGCCAAGGTCTCGTGATCGGTCGTGCGGAGCTTCGGCCTGAAGTGCATCGCAAAACCCCACGGATTTGGTGATTCCCTTCATTCAAGGCCTAAACGTACCGAAGCTGCATATATGGACATCTTGAAGAACACACAGCGAACAAATCGCGGTGTTCATGACGCCTACGGGAAGGAGTCTTCCCGGATTTCCAAGGGACATGGATAGAGTCGAGGATGATCCCGAGTTCGGGCCGGTTCTCGAGGCTGGTGCCGCTGCCGGTCTCGGTCCTGATCATGGTGCAGCCCGCGGCTTCGAGCGCCGCGATCTAGTGGTTAGTTAAAAACAAAGGATTCCATTCCCTCGCGAGGCGTGATACTGTCCTCCCCGCCGCCGTCATGCGGCCAATGACAGGGAGACAGGAGCAATGGGCAGGAAGTCGACGCGACAGGAAATCGAACTCTCGGACGGAGACCGCGAGCGCCTCGAAGACGTCATCGGCAACCCGAGGAGCCTGCAGAAGCACGTGTGGCGGGCCCGCATCGTCATGGAGCTCGGCTCGGGCTGCGGGCTGGCCGAGACCATGCGGCGGACGGGCATGTC
>VXPN01000408.1 GCA_009839535.1 Boseongicola sp. SB0662_bin_57
AATCACATGGCAACCGGATTCAAACGGAATTCCCTACAAATCTGGGCCGCACCCTCTCCACGATCATTCTGACCGACTCGATACCGGATCCGAGAGACGCCATCATCGTTGGTCTCGCCAACGCCTGCGATGTCCTTCGTTTCATGTTCGATCTGGACGCGGAATCCGAACAGCGAATTGAGCAAATTTGCAACATTGACCTTATCGGCCGCACGGTCGGCGAAGCGGTGAAGCACAACATCGCCAGCCCACGTGTTCAGCGTATTGTCGGAATCAAGGAATATCCCAAGGTCCATTGGCGCTACCTGTTGCGCAATCCGCATTTGCGGTCCGGCAATGTTCCAGCACTCTTTTCAGATCTTGCGGGAGAATACGGCCCGGTGTTCCAGATCAAGCCGCCATTCTCGCAATCCCTGATTTTCCTGGCGGGACCCGAAGTCAATCGCTGGGTGCACCGGAAGGGGCGCAATTTCCTTAGATCGGCGGACTACTTCGCCGACATCGAAAAGGTGTATGGCGCCCACGGGGTATTCCCCTCGCTCGATGGCGCCGATCATTTCCGGCTCCGAAAGGCGCTGAATCACAGCTATTCCTGCAACAGGCTGGAGGGGCACCTGGATACCCTTTACGCCCGGATCCGGAAGTTCGTCGCCGATTGGGAGGAAGGCGCTCTCCTGCGGCCGGCGAGTGCATGCCGATATCTGGCCAACACCCAGATTTCCCCGCTCATGGCTGGAATTGACACGCAGGACGTCATCGATGATCTGATAAAGTTCAAGGAACGGGTGCTCCTGACCCACGTCGCGCGCGTGCTGCCCAAGTTCCTTTCGCACACCCCAGGCATGAAGCGTCGCGCCAAGGCGATCGAATCCGTGGTCGAGCGGGTCCAGTTTGCCCATACGCCAGCCCAGCGGGTCGGATGTCCGCGCAATCTCGTGGACGACTTGCTCAGTCTCCATGCCAGCGACCCGCAGTTCCTTCCCGAGGCCAACCTGACGTTCTTCCTCTCTACACCGGCGCTCGCCAGCGTGTATCTCGGAGACATGCTAGGTTTCGCGTTGTACTCCATGGCGTCGCACCGCGAGGTTCACGAGAGCATCCAGAACGAGGCGGATGCGCTTTTTGGCGCCGGAGACCCGGAAGGGGAGGATCTCTCGAAATCTGCCATCGACGTTACACGCCGTGTCGTCATGGAGTGTCTGAGGATGTATCCGACGATTCCCATGTCCATCCGCAACGTGATGAACACATGCGTGATAGAAGGCTTCGAGCTGCCGCTTGGCACGCGAGTCCACGTGGCGCAAACGGCCACGCACTACATGAGCGACCTCTTTCCGGACCCTCTCAGTTTTGACATCGACCGCTATTTGCCGTCGCGAAACGAGCATCTCGGCACCGCCTACGCACCGTACGGGCTGGGCACGCATTTGTGTCTCGGCTTCCGCTGGGTGGAACTGCAACTGGCAATCAACCTGCTGATGATTGCACATTACTTTACGCTTGAGGTCTTTCCTGCCGATCGCCCACTCAGGCTCAGCCCATTTCCGTCCATGTCCCCCAGCAAGTCGCTGCGGCTGAAGATTGCGGAGAAAAGGCACAAACTGCCTGCCTGACACGTGAATTCCGGTGGCGGCTGGCTGAACGCGCTCCTTGGCCAGTGACTCAGCTCTCACCTTGATCCCGTTCCCGCACATGCACCCGGAAGACTGGACGCACGGTCTTCCAATGTCCGTGCCTTCCGCAAAGATCATGCAATTGTCCACGGATCGCCATTGGAGCAAACCGAGCCGTAGCGGTTCCGCATCCCGTCGTCCGGATGCCTGGCCAATCTCATCGGGAAGAAAGGTTGGCAGAAATGTCCTCTTCCGATCATTGGCGTGACTGCTTCCCGTGGTGCAGGACGGGGTTTTCCGCTTCAGGCTGAAGTGGGCGATTTGCCCATCTTGCGCAAGCCTATGCAGGCAGAGACGGACAGCCCTTCCGCCATCAGCGCCAGGATGCCTTGCCGCCGGAAGGTCACGGCGTTGGTGTCCCGGTCATGCTTTCGGCCCCGGAGGCCAGGCATGTCCGGCGCCGAACCGAAAGCGGCAGCTCCCGGGGCCTTCGTGCCGTTGCCCCAACAGGTCTTGCTGGACGCAAGCCACCGGTCCACCTTTGTCAGGCGCTTCCGCGGCCATTCGACCTTGCAATCCAGCTTGCGCACAAGGCCGCCCCACGTCGCGTCCTGCGGTGGGGGCGCCGCTCGACCTCATTCGCAAACATGTCGAAGCCCTGCGTGCCCCAAGGAACCGTCATGGCGTCTGCGCCCCGCGCGCCCGCCCTGAAGGACGGGGTCTTGCGGCGAATCCGACAAGACAAGGCAAATCCAGGATGCTCAATCGGCGTCTTGCCGCAGCCGCTCCCTTATTTGCTTGGTCGACTCCTTGGCCCCATCAAGCGCTATGAGGAGGGGCGGCAGGAACAGGAAATCCGCCAGCAGGGCGATGACAACCGTTATCCCCATGAGCAGGCCAAGCGCTTGGTTGCTCGCCAACCCCGACGCTCCGAACACAAGGAATCCGAGCGCGAACACGACAGTCGTCGCAAACAGCGCCTGGCCCACCGAGCGAAGTGCGGACTGAACCGACTCTGATGGCAGAAGTCCCTGATTGCGGGCCCGAAGATACTTGGTCAGGAAGTGAATTGTGTCATCGACGATAATTCCGAAGGCGAGGGCGGTCACCACTGCAGCGGCAACACCAATCTCACCCACTGCATAGCCCCAAGCGCCTATCGCCATGGCGGCAGGAACGAAATTGGGTATCAGGCTGATCAGGCCGAAGCGGAGACTTCTGAAGATGAAGATCAGCAGGAACGAGACAACAGTCATCGCGATGACGGTGCCAATGAGCATCTTCTCGATGTTTCTCTTGATTGAATAGGCCCCGACAAGGGTTACTCCGGTGGCTCCGGTCTCCAAGCTTGGCGCGTTTTGCCGAAGCCAGGCCTGCGCGCGGTTGTCAAGACTGATCTTTTCCTTCGCGGACAGTTTCTTCAGCACTACCGTCATGCGCGTGGCAGACCGTTCGACATCAATGAGATTGTTCAGGTCAAGCCCCATCGGCAAGGAAAACTCATACAGCAACAGGTATTGCGCGGCGAGGTCGGACTCGTCTGGTACCGTGTAATGGTCCGGGTTGCCGCCATTCAGGGTCTTGTTCAGCCGCTTAAGGATGTCGGTAATTGCAAAGACGTGTGCGACTTCCGGCTGCGTCCTGTACCAAGAGGCGAATGCGTCGACATCACGCAAGTAACTGACATCCGTGATGCCCGCCTCCCTTCCGGCACTGAGCGAATACTCGAACGGTTCCAGTCCGACGAAATTTTCGCTGACGAAGTCAGTGGACCGACGGTATTCGTAGCTGCTGTCGAGAAGTTCGAGGGGATTCTCGTTGAGTTCGATTCGTGAAATGCCGGCGATGAGCGCGACGATGACCGCCCCGAATGAGATCAGCAATGCAATGTGGTGAGAGACGACAAATCGCCCAAAGAGATCGAAGAACGGGCGCTTGCCCGCGCGGAGGGGCCGGGCGCTCACAGGAAGGAGTGAAAGCAATGCAGGCAATAGCGTAACCGCGTAAACAAAGGCGCACATCGCCCCGAATGCGACGATGTTGCCCATGACGCGAAACGGCGGCATCTCGGAGAAGTTCAGGCTCAGGAAACCGATTGCGGTCGTAAGTGACGTGAGGAACACCGGCCACATGTTTGATTGAACAGAATGAATCACTGCCTGCTTTCGATCCACGCCCTGCCGCATCTGGGCCAGCATGCCCTCTATGACATGCATTGAATGCGCGACGGCAACCGCCATCAGGACGAAAATCGCCGCTCCGCTTTCGCCATACATCTTCATGCCGGTCCAGCCTGCGAATCCAAGGCCAGAAATGATGACCGCAACCAGCATGATGACGACCGCACCCACCGCAGATATCGAACGCAGCAATGCGAACGCCACTGCCAGCATCGTCAGAAACGCGATCGGTGCGAGTTTCGCCATTTCGTCATTGAGCGCATCGCGGACGGAACGGTTGAGAAAGAGCTCGCCGGTGAGGTGGTATTCAATGCCTGCATGGCTGGTTCGGGCCTGGGCGGCGGCGTCATGCAGAAAGTCGACCACCTCCACCTTCGCCTGTTGCCGGCTGGCTTCCGGAAGCACGGCATTGACCATCAACCCGGCGACGCGCCCATCCCGGGAAACGAAGCGACCAGCGATCTCTTCCGTTCCAAGCGCGATTTCCTTGACCCGTTCAAGGTCACTGTCAGTCAACCCGGCCGCGTCATCGATCAGCGCCTCGACGATCAACTCGTCTCCGACCCCCCAACTGTGAGAGTAGTTGGTGATCGAGTCGACACGTGTAACGAATGGAGTCTGCCAGAGCTGCTCGGTCATCTCCTCGACAGCCACGAGCGCCTCGCGCGTGAATATGGCGCCATCCTTCGGAGCCATGGCCACGAGGAAGGAGTCGGACAGCGCGTAGGTCTCTTCCAGCTGTTCAAGCGCGACGAGGCGCGGGTCGTCCTTGCTGAAATGGTTTCGAAAATCTACGTCAACCTCAACCAACCGCACGACGCCCGCAGCAATCGGAAAGAAAACAAGCGCTGAGACCAACATCGTGAGCCACCGTCGGCTCGTCACGAGTGAAATGAAGGCATCCATGATCACTCTTGCGTATCATGCACTCGGTGGAAAGTGTCAATCGACCGCCCTGCCAAACCGTTCCGCCAAATTGACGGGATCAGCGCTTTGTCGATCCAAGGTCATTGTTGTTCACACGGTGGGTGTGGTTCACGCATGGCGTGATTCCGGGCTCCTGCAGCGAATCGGCACTGCGGACGCTCCAGCCTCGCAAACGGGGGCGACACGGCGGCAAAACTTCCCTGCGACGATTCCGGATGCGGCACGAGCGAGGGCGAATCGGCAAAAATGCCTTGTCGTGGATGCAGGCCGACGCCGGCGCTCGGGCGTCATAAATCAGGCGTGACGGAGCCGTCCGTGCATTCGCATGGGGTCCGACGACATTTCTGGCCGACGCCCGAGCGTCGGTTCGCGACGTTTCTTTCCTGGATGTCCTCCGCCGTCAGGCCGTAAAGGAAAGCGGAGACGGGCGAGGCCCGGCTGGCCGTCTCGGACAGGATCTCGACCATCCTTGACCGGTCCTCCTCAACAAGATCGTCGA
>VXPN01000479.1 GCA_009839535.1 Boseongicola sp. SB0662_bin_57
CGGTTCTCGACGCGGCCAGCGAGATGAGGGAGGCTACCTGATGGCTTTTGACGAACAGACGGACGGATTCAAGGTTGTCGGAACGCGGCCCGACCGCCCCGACGGGATCGACAAGGTGACCGGACGCGCCAGGTTCGGCGCCGACGCGACCGCGCCTGGCATGCTGCATGCCGTCATCATCCGCAGCCCGCACGCCCACGCGCGCATCGTCAGGATCGACACTTCGAAGGCCGAGGCTGCGGATGGCGTGAAGGCCGTTGTCACGCGCGCGGACTTTGCGGACGGCCTGACGGGCGAGGACTGGAACATCCTGGAAAACCTCATGGCGGGCGAGCGGGCGCTCTATGACGGTCACGCCGTCGCCGCAATTGCCGCCACGTCCTCGCTTGCCGCGCGCGATGCCGCGAGGCTGGTCGAGGTGGAGTACGAGGCGCTGCCCCATGTCACCGACGTGGACAAGGCGATGCAGGAGGGCGCACCGGTGATCCGCGACGGCGCTGCCGACGGGTCGGTCCCCGCTGGCATGCACCCGAACGTCGTGCGTTGTCACGATTCGGGGCACGGCGATCCCGACGAAGGCTTTGCCGAGGCCGACCTGGTGATCGAGGAACGGTTCACGACCGAGGCGACACATCAGGGATACATCGAGCCCCATGCCTGTCTTGGCACGCTCGGCCCTGATGGCCGGGGCGAACTGTGGTGCTGCACCCAGGGCCACTGGAACGTGCAGAAGGTCTGCGCCGCGCTTCTGGACATCGAGACGTCGAAGCTGCGGGTGACCGCTTCCGAGATTGGCGGCGGTTTCGGCGGCAAGACGGCAGTCTTCATTGAGCCGGTCGCGCTGGCGCTCAGTCGCAAGGCGAACAGGCCGGTAAAGCTGGTGATGCCGCGCGCGGACGTGTTCCGGGCTACCGGCCCGACCGCTTCCACCTCGATGGACGTCAAGATCGGCATGAAGAAAGACGGAACCATCACCGGCGCATCCGGGGTGTTCCGCTGCCAGGGCGGCGCCTTTCCGGGGGCGCCGATGGAGTTCACCGCGATGTGCGCCTTTGCTCCGTATGCGCTGAAGCATGTCCGCCAGATCGGTTACGACGTGATGACGAATCGCCCCAAGCAGGCGGCTTACCGTGCGCCGGGTTCGCCGATGGCGGCATTCGCGGTGGAAAGCGTCATCGACGAACTGTGCAACAGGCTCGGCCTGGATCCGATCGACGTGCGCCTCAGGAATGCCTCCCGGGAAGGCACCAAGGCGAGCTTCGGGCCTTCCTGGGACAGGATCGGGCTGGTGGAGACGCTGGAAGCCGCGAAGGAGCATCCGCATTTCACCGCGCCGCTCGCGGAAGGCGCCGGCCGCGGCATTTCCTGCGGCTTCTGGTTCAACCATGCCGGCGAAACCGCGGTGCAGCTGGCGCTGTCCGAGGACGGCACGGTGCAGCTTTCGGTCGGCACGCCGGACATCGGCGGCTCGCGTGCGTCCATGTGCATGATGGCTGCCGAGGAGCTTGGCGTTCCGTACGAGGACGTGCGCACGACCATCGCCGATACCGCGACGCTGGGCTACAACGAGATCAGTCATGGCTCGCGCGTGACCTACGCGAGCGGCCTGGCCACGATCGAGGCGGCGCGCGACACGGCCAGGAAGCTCTGCAAGCGCGCCGCCGACAAGTGGGGCATCGACGCGGAGGCGGTGGAATGGCGCGACGGCTGCGCAGTTCCTTCCGGGCCCAACGCCGGTGACTTTGACCCGATGCCGATCAAGGAGATCGCGCGCAGCATGGGCCAGACCGGCGGCCCGATCGTCGGTCATTTCGAGGCGACACCGGAAGGCGCCGGCGTCTCCTTCGCCACCCATGTCGTCGATGCCGAGGTCGACCGGGAGACTGGCGCCACGACGGTCACGCGCTACACGGTCGTGCAGGATGCCGGCAAGGCGATTCACCCGTCCTATGTCGAGGGGCAGTACCAAGGCGGCGCGGCGCAGGGGATCGGTTGGGCGCTGAACGAAGAATACATCTATGACGAAGACGGCCGATTGCAGAATGCGGGATTCCTGGACTACCGGATTCCCGTCGCCTCGGATCTGCCGATGATCGACACCGTGATCGTCGAGGTTCCGAATCCGGGCCACCCCTACGGCGTGCGCGGCGTCGGCGAAACCTCGATCTGCCCGCCGCTCGCGGCCATCGCCAACGCGGTCTCCAACGCCGCTGGCGTTCGCATGCAGGACCTTCCGATGCGCCCGTCGCGAATTCTCGAGGCGTTGAAGGCCCGCTCGTGACTTGCCGCCCTCGCGCCTGCGCCGGACAGGAGGGGGCGAGAGAGAGCAGGTTGCCAGCGCGCATGGCAGCGTGTCGCCCGGGCCAGGGACATTCCCGCCGGGCCTTTGCCGTCAGGTCGAGCCCAGGCGGGGCAGGATGATTCGCAAGGGGGCAGATTCGTGAGCTGTCGTCCGCTCGTCACGGTTCACCTCTGGTCCGGGCTTCGCAGCCTTGCCGATGGCCGGGAAGCCGTCGAGGTCCGGGCCGCAACCGTCGGGCAGATGCTCGATGCGCTGGTTGCCGAGATTCCAGCCCTCGCAGAACCCATCGACGCCGGCGTGTCCGTCTCGATCGACGGCAAGATATATGCCCAAGGCCTGACCCAGCCGGTCGCCGAAGACAACGAGATCTACCTCCTCCAGCGCATCAAGGGAGGGTGAGGCGCCCCTGCCGCACCAACGGATGCCGGTTCCCGATGCCGCCAAAGGGACGCGGAACGAGACTTCCAAGGTCGCCCCCGTGCGGCTGGCCATGCACGATTCCGCTTCGCTGGACATTTGAACTTGACAGGCCCGGATCCCGCCGCCAAAATTTTACCTATGCTAAAAAAGCAGCCGCAAGTTCTGCCGGAGGATACGGCTCTCGATCTCGGAGAACAGCTCAGGCGTTGCCGCAAGGAAGCGCAGCTCACGATGCAGTACGTTGCCGACAAGGCCGGCCTTTCGGTCGGGTTCATCTCGCAGGTCGAACGTGGCTTGACGGCGCCCTCGCTGTCCTCGCTGCGTTCCATCGCGCGGGTTCTGCAGCGCCCGATCTCGGAGTTCCTGGAACAGCCTGGAAGCAGCACCGGGGCGACTCGAAGAGGCAGTCGCGTCAGCTACCGTGTTGCGGACGGGTCGATCTCCTACGAGAGGCTGTCGGCGAATTTCCCGGGCAGCACGCTGCGTTCGGTCATCATTCACGAGCCGCCCGGACACCGGAGCGAGCCGATCAGCCACGAGGGCGAAGAGCTCTTCTACATGCTGCGGGGCGAGATCACCGTCGAGATCGAAGGGGAGCGCAAGATCCTGCGGCAAGGGGACTCGATGCACTTCGATTCCCGCAAGACGCATGCCACCTGGAATCACACCGACCAGACGGTCTCGATCCTCTGGAGCGGCACCATGGATGTCTTTGGCGAAGACACCCACGAACCCGTCCAATTGAACGACAGGCAAGGCACGAGCGCCCATTCTGACAAAAAGGGAGACAAAAAGTGACACTGTGGAAGACAACTCTGGCTGCCGGACTGGTGGCAGCAGCGGCGCTGGCCGCCCCTGCCATTGCAGGCGGCACGCTGCGGCTCGACGAGGTTGCGGTCGGCGAACTCGATCCGGCCAAGGCGTCGGACTATGCCGACAGCATCCTCATGTTCAATGTCTACGACACGCTGGTGCTGCCTGTGCAGGGAGGCCCTGGCCATGCGCCGCATCTGGCCGAGAGCTGGGAAAGCGACGGCAACGCGTTCACCTTCACGCTGAGAAGCGACGTGAACTTCCAGAGCGGCAACCCGTTGACCGCCGAGGACGTCGTCTTCTCGGTCGAACGGATGAAGGCGCTGGGCGCCGGACTCTCCTACCTGCTTGGCGTGGTCGAAAGCGCCGAGGCGATCGATTCCTCGACCGTCCGCTTCAACCTTTCCTCGTCCTATGCGCCGTTTGTCGCATCGCTGGTGCGACTGCCCGTCGTCGACAAGAAGCTGGTGATGGAAAACCTCGGCGAGGGCGACGGCGAGATGGGGGACTGGGGACAGGCCTTCCTTTCGGCCAACGGCGCCGGCACCGGAGCCTATCGGGTCGTCTCGCACAACCCGCAGGAAGAGACCGTCATGGAGAAGAACGCCGACTACTTCCTCGACATTGCCGAAGCGGCGCCTGACACGGTGCGCCTGCGCTACGGGCTGGAGGCGTCGACCGTGCGGACTCTCATTGCGCAAGGCGAGCACGACATCTCGTCCCAGTGGTTGCCGCCCGAAGTGATGGGCGCACTGGCCAGGGAGGGCGCGCAGCTCCTTACCGAAAGCGGGACCGGGGCGTTCTACCTGAAAATGAACACCACCAAGCCCCCGCTGGACGACGTGAACTGTCGCCGGGCACTGAGCGCCGCATTCGACTATCAGACCGCGATCCGCATGATCGCGATCACCGAGGACGTCTCGGCCGGCAGCCCGTCCACAGGCGCGATTCCGGTCGGCATGTTCGGGGCCAACGATCGCTCGATGGTTCAGGCACAGGATCTCGACAAGGCGCGTGAGCATCTCGCGGCCTGCAGCCATGATCCGGCCGGGATGGACATCGAGGTCAGCTGGATTGCCGAAGTGCCGCTGGAGGAGCGGTTCGCGCTGCTCTTCCAGTCGAACCTGGAGGCCATCGGCGTGAATTCGCACATCCGCAAGCTCCCATGGGCCCTGTTTGCCGAGCAGGTCAGCAAGCCCGAGAACACGCCGCATATCAGCCAGCTCTTCGTGAACGCGGTGACGGGCGACCCGGACACCCTGCTTTACGGCATGTATCATTCTTCGACCCCGGGAACCTGGCAGTCGCCGGAGTACCTCAACGATGCAATGGTGGACGAATACCTGGAAGCCGGCCGCAACGCGCCGACACCCGATGCACGCCAGGAAGCCTATTCGATGCTGAATGCGCGCCTGATGGAGATCGCGCCGACGATCTACAGCTACGACCGGCAATCGGTCTTTGCCGCCAGCAACCGGGTGAAGGCGCCCGCACTCTCGGATCCGGCCCGCGCATTCGGACTCGACGGCATGGGCTTCAGCTTCCGCCTGATGGAAGTGGCCGACGACTGAGTCTCCCGCCAGGCCCCCAGGCCCAACCCGGCCCCGCGGCGCCCCATAAGCGAACCCGCCCAGTGGGCCGGTGAGATATAAAAAAATACCAGACCCACAGAACGATAGGGAA
>VXPN01000128.1 GCA_009839535.1 Boseongicola sp. SB0662_bin_57
CGCCCATTACGTACTTGACGCCTGCGTCCTCCAGCCGCTTCCTGACTTCGGGAATTCTTGGCCGGTTCCGCTCGACCGCATTTTCAAAGCTCTCGTAGTAAATTCGGTCGTTCACCTTCGCCTCTGGCATTTGTCCTCTCCTGTCCATGTTTCGCCGCACATACCATCAAGTTCGGATCGCGGCAGCGTTGGATTGTGGGCGGCTCCGTACCGCCGGTTGTCAGAATCCTGCCACGTGATCTGCTCCGCCCGGTTTCGCAATTTCCGGTGTCTCTGCACGGTCAGGGAAAATCGGCATGAATGCCCCGCATCCAGGCACGGCCTTGACGGCGCCACGCATCGTCTTGCCGATCAGCCAGGCCAGGCAATTCCTGACACAGGTGCCACCCGACTCCAGCATCCTGCCAAGCTCACCAATCATGCCGGGCCATGCTGCTTCCTCCCGTCGTGCATGGGTCAGGACCCTTCCTCGCCCAGGTGTTTCAGGATGGACTCGTTGAGTTCGACCTTGTAGCCATCCGGATCCTCGCAAAACGCGATCACGCGCGTGCCGCCTTTCATCGGTCCGGGCGGACGGGTAATGTTGACGCCAGCCGCCGCAAGCTCTTCGCACGCCTGGTATACATCCGGGGTCTCGATGCAGATGTGGCCCCAGCCATTGCCCTTTTCGTATGGTTCCCCCTGCTCCCAGTTCGCCGTCAGTTCCAGTGTCGGGAACTCCGCCTCGGGGCCGTAGCCGATGAAAGTGTTGGTGAACTTGCCCTCGGGATAGTCGGTGCGGCGCAATACTGCCATGCCCAGGATGCCGCAATAGAACTGCAGCGACTTGTCCATGTCCATCACGCGCATCATCGTATGCGCCAGACGGAAACCGCGTGAAATGTCGGAGATGTCGGTCATGTGAAGTTTCCCTTGGTCAGTTGCTGCTGCGGCTGATCAGGTCACGAGCCACGAGAGACTGAAAGGCGTGGACACTGTCTTCCCAGGCCGGGGACAAGACACCCCCGGCGTCGGAAACCTGTGACGCCCGCCCCGCCTGCAGCCGTTCGACCATTTCGTGGTCTTCCTTGTGGACATCCCACCAGAGCCTCTTCAAGTCCTCGACTTCGTTTGCGTCCAACTGCCGGCCGCCTGTCGTGTACAGCCCGCGCTTCTGGTTCATTGTCCCAGGGCCGGTCGGGATGTTCAGGTACACCCCCAGCTGATCCGGAAAATACCGGCCGAGGATGAAATTCGGATAGAGCGCCAGGTAGCGCGAGCTGACGGCCAGACTGCTCGAAGTGCCGGCCTCTTCATCCAGGTCTACGGCGCTGCCCATGCAGTTGCCGTCAATGATCGTGTAATGGTCGGACAAGGGCTGGTCGGTGGTCGAGCTGTGAACGAACTGCACGTGATAGGGTTCGATGAAGTTCTCCATGACGAACTTCCAGTTCGTCAAGACCTCGCCGAAGTCCAATGTGCCGATGCAATCCACTGTCTCCCAATCGATCCCCCCAAGCCGCTTGATCAGCGACCCGGCATAGTCCTCGAAAGGCGGCGCCTCGCCGCTGACATTGACGAAGATCCAATCCTGCCAGACATGGGTTCGCACGGGAACCAGGCCGTTGCGCGACTTGTCGAAGCCCTTGGCGTCATGCTGCCCGGCGCCGCCAAAGTGCGGCGACGCCCTCAGCGTTCCGTTCAGATCGTACGCCCAGGCGTGATAGGGGCAGCGGATGAGCTTTCCGACGTTTCCCGGCTTGTCGACCAGTGTCAGGCACCGGTGGCGGCAGACGTTGTGGAATGCCTTGATCTCGCCCTCGCCATTGCGGACCATGAGCAGCGGCTGGCCTGCCACGGACACAGGCACGACATCACCGGCTTCCTTCATTTCATGCGCGAATCCGATGCAGACCCAATTCCGGGCAAGGACGGACTGGCACTCGGCGTTCCAGAATTCCATGTCCCTGTAGGCCGCCGCCGGCAGCCCGCGCCTGGGCTCCGTGTCATCGAGGAAGGGCAGCAGCAGGGCTTGCATGTCGCTCGTCATTCTTCTGACCGTCCGGGTGTTTCAGGTCTGGCCTCTATCGGCTCTCCAATCGGCACTGCGTGTCTCGCATTTCGGCAGTGAACTTCGAGATTGATGCGCTGTCCAGAGATTTTGTCTTTTTCGCAGGCCCCATTCACGAAACCGTAGCATTTCGGTCAAATACTGTCCTTATTATGGATATTTCGAAGACAATGTGCTGCACACGTTCCGATCCCGCCTGCCGGAAGCGGCCGGCCATCCGCATCCGCACGAATCAAGCGGCAGGCCAGGCAACGGGACCACCTGTCGCAAGCCGGTCGAAGGCGTAACGGGAGAAACGGGTGCAAGAGCGTCAGCGGTGCGACTTCCGGAGGCATTTGCGCTGCAGCGTTTTTTCGTGAGCGGCGGCATCTCGGCTGCGACGGCAAGACGACCAAGCGCCGTTCCACCGGGATCGGGAGCCGGGAGCGCGGCAGGACCTTTGATCGGGACGCCGACCGGGGAAGGCACGAGATGTTCGGGTGTCACCAAAGACGGCAAGCTCAGGAATTTGTGGCTTCATGGTTCGGTTACAAGCTGTACGGCATGGTCAACACGCGGTACGGGATCCCCGTCATTGCGTCGCGACCGCTGGTCTCGATGTCGGCGGCGAAGGAACTGGTGTGGTTGAGCGTCGGGCAGATGGAGGGGGATCCGAACGAAGCGCTGCTCGGAGTTCAGTGCCGACCAGGGCCTGGATGGCTGGCCATACGAGATCATCCACGACCGGATAGAGGCCTTCCGATCTCGGGGAGGACACGCGTCGTCCGACCAGCAGCATACGAGGTGGTTATCGACAAAGAACACTGCAGCGCAAATGCCTCGGGCAGCTTGAATCGCCAAGTGGGCCAAGGTATATTCAAGATGAATATTCGTGCGGAGAAAAATCCATGGCCAGCACATCCGTGACCCTGGGCCCCCATTGGGAGGGCTTCATCAGAAGCGAAATCGAAAGTGGCCGCTACAAAAACATGTCTGAGGTCGTGCGAGCCGGATTGCGCGAACTCGAAGAACGCCGCGAAAAGCTGCGTGCTCTGCGTGAACACTTGATCACAGGTTACGGGCAAGCACAGCATGGTGAATATGTTGATGATGCCTCGCCTGAGGATATTGTCGCAAGGGCCAAGGCACGCGCGGCGGCCAAGGAATGACACGAACCTGTCGCCTGACGCCTGCTGCGCTCGCTGACCTCGACATGATTGCTGACTACACGCTGTCGCAATGGGGCGCAGTTCAGATGGAACGCTACATTCTGCGACTCACGGACAGATGCAATTGGCTTGCCCAAAACCCTCAGGCGGGTCGATCGCGTAGCGACCTACACCCAGACTATTTCTGCTATCCGCAAGGCAAGCATCTCATATTCCATTTGCAAGACTCTGAGGGAATCAGTGTCATTGGATTTCCGCATCAATCCATGGACGTCATTGCGCATTTCGACCAGTGATCATCACAAGTGGTCGAACGCTCGCTTTCAAGATCGTGGTTCCACTCCTCGTCTGCAAACCCAGCTAAGGACGTAGTCGCGGCGGAAGTGTATCTCCAACTGCGTCCCGAAGCCATTTCGGATCGTCACAAGAGGCATTTGCGCTGCAGCGCTTTTTCGGGGGCGGCGGCATCTGGCCATACACCGGAACGGTCGCCATCGGCTGCCGCGGCCGCCTTCTTCGGCAGGGTTTCGGCGCGCGCCGGGACTTTTTGCGCCCTGGACGGTCAATTCCGGCATGATCGAGGGCCACGGCCAGAATTCCACGCGCGCCGCATCGCCCGGCGTCGGGTCCGGCACGGTTTCCGGGCTGTCGGGTTCGGGCCTCAGGCGGCCTTCAGGTCGGGCCCCCTGACAAGGGAGCGCATCATCTCCGGACGTCCGGCCCGGACGTGTCCAAGCGCCGTCGCCATCGTCACCGCGACGACCAAGTTGCAGCGAAGTTCCATCCTTCCCCGGCCTCGGACGAAGTGGCTCTCCATGCCGCACACCCGGTCGATGCGGAAATTGATGCGCTCCAGCGCGCTCCTGCGGCTGCAGCCGCGCTGCCAGGAGGGGCTTCCCCAAGTGGTACAGTCCTTCTGCCGTTCGGCACCCGCCCCATCCAGGACGGGAGACCCCGGCGCGCTGAAAGTGCGGGCATTCCGCCTGCCCGGACCGATGGCGGTCCGGGTGGTCGCGGAAGGCCGCGAACCCCGAAAGCGACACAATGCGGCCTGCCAGCGACGGAACGGGCGTGCGAATCACCCGGGTGAAGCAAAACTGACGCCCCGCGAAAAGCCGTTACCGTTCAATCCGTTACAAGCTACGCAAACGCCTCTTCCGTGCCCGACGAACCGTCCTCCTCCCGCAAAGAGCTTCCTGAATTGCTGTCCTCAGGCTTGACCTTGCCGGCCAGCTGACGGGGCACAGGTCGTCTCCAGCGCCTTCCTCGCTTGAATCGCCGGCAACCTGGCAGTTTGTCCTGCCGCCGTCACGGATGTATCCGGGCAGCGCCGGACGCATGCCGAACGGTGCATGAACCGGGCGGCGCATGATTCACCGTCTCGCCTGCCGACGTCCAAAAAAGTCAGCGGCGTTGCAACCCTGGCCGGCCGCGGCAGGGGGTTTCCCCTAGAATCCACCCTTTCCTGGGTACCAGTCGGTTCCCGCCAACGGCACCTTGGCCATCGCCGCGGCTTCCATGGTAAGGGCACAGAGATCCTCGACCTCAAAATTGCGCAGGTGATTGTGGCCACAGGCCCGCGCAATCGTTTGCGCCTCGAGGGTCATGACCTTGAGATAGTTGCGAAGCCGCCGCCCTGCCTCCACTGGGTCCAGCCTGGCAGCCAAGTCCGGATCCTGCGTGGTAATGCCCGCCGGATCCAGCCCTTCATGCCAGTCGTCATAGGCGCCCGAGGTGGAACCCAGCTTCTGGTATTCGGATTCCCACTTGGGGTCATTGTCCCCCAAGGCGATGAGTGCGGCCGTGCCTATGGCAACTGCATCCGCACCAAGCGCCAGCGCCTTTGCCACATCGGCCCCGCTACGGATTCCACCCGATATCACCAACTGCACCTCGCGATGCACGTCCAGGTCCTGAAGTGCGTGCACCGCGGGACGGATGCAGGCCAGCGTGGGCAGACCCACATGTTCGATGAACACGTCCT
>VXPN01000354.1 GCA_009839535.1 Boseongicola sp. SB0662_bin_57
TCGCCCGCATGTTCTGGGACGACCCCGCGTTCATGTCGTCCACGATGCTGCACGGGACGTTCGCGCTCAGGATGTGCATCATCAACCACAACACGGAATGGGACGACGTGCGTGAGACCTTGGAGGCGGTCGAGCGCTTCGGGAGGGAAGCGTTGGCGAATTCCGATGCGTCGGAGTGACGGCATTGTCCGCGCCTCATTTCGGTGCCCCCAGCACTGCTTGCGTCACCAGGCCTGTACGGTCAGGGCCCGAAGGAAGACGGGATCACGCGCGCGGCTTGCCAAAGGGTCGGTAATGGATCGCGTCCAGGTAGCGGATCACGCGGGGCCAGGGTCAGGCGCACGGAATCCTGGCGGGGGTGCGCATGAGCGGATCTTGGAGAGATTGCCGCTCCGAACCGCCGCAAATGCGCAGGATTGCAAGATGTCTGCGTTAACCACTTTCTGAATGAGTCGGTTCAGGAAGCCCCATGCAAAAAAAAGGCGGATCAGTCACGGAAAGTTCTTCCTGAGGATGCGCGTTGGCGGGTTTGGGCCAATCGTGCCACACGAGGTCTCGCCGCAATCCGCCGGTCGGAAGACGTGCCAGCGTCCTATGCACAATCGTGCCGGTTCCGGTCGAGGATTCCGGAAATGCAAGGGAGACCTGGGGAGCAACGCTCGGCACCGCTCAGGGTGGTCCGTGGAAGGCCGAGCCGATCTCAATCCGGCCTCACGGGGAAAGCAGTTGCAGCAGTTCCAAAGTTCGAGCTTGCATGAACTGTTGGCAGGGTCGCGTCGATTGGATAGCGTTGCTCAATGTGCAGGAGCGGATCGCGGAAAAATGTGCGACGACTCTGATCCGAAGGGATTGATCCGCGAAAGCTACCGGATCGAGGGCATCAAGGAGCCCGAGTGCCGCTCGATCTTCCTTGATTGGGCAATTTCAATGCCGGAAGGGCGCGAGGTGACCGATGTCGTGGCCTTGCTGCTTGACCGTCACGGCAAGGATTTCCCCGATCACCCAATGACCAAGGTCTTGGAAGCCGCCATGGAGCCTGCATTGCAAGCCGGTCGACGCGGCGGTGCACGGGCGCGTCGGCGTCCCTGAGCGCCGCGGCCAACTCAAGACGGCAAGGAAATCCGCGGGACCGATCAGATGGCTGGCAGCGCGACTGGTCAGCTTGAAGGATGTCAGTGACGGCCATGATGGGCCACCGGAACAGGGGAATCGCTCAGGGTCCGTTGTTGTCGCCATGAATTGGATGTTAGTCACTTCGACAATTCGGATTGATTCCGCCGCCTCGCCGGATGGAATCGTGATTGGGGACATCCTGTGGAATGACCAAGCGTCTCTTGATTTATGGCGACAGCAACAGCTTCGGGACCGCACCTCAAGGGCGTCTGGCTTCGCGGCCAGTGCATCCGCCAGGCGCACGCTGGGGCGACGTGCTGGCCTCAGGCCTTGGCGAGGATTGGGACGTCGTGATCCAGGGATTGCCTGGCAGAACGACTGTCCTTGACGATCCGGTTGACGGGGCGTTCCGCAACGGGCTGACCGTGCTGCCCGCAATCCTGCATTCCCACGAGCCGATCGACGTGCTTGCCATCTGCCTGGGCACAAATGACCAGAAGCACGCCTTTGGCCTGAACGCCCAGGACGTTGCACGTTGCGTCGCGCGCCTGGTCAGGGAAGCCCGGCTCTCGGGTGCGGTCGGGGTGACACTGGCCATTGCACCGCCGCCGCTTCGACCCGCAGGCGACTTTGCAGAAATGTTCTCAGGCGCGGAAACGAGAGGGGAGGGACTGTCGGACCGGATAAGACATTTCGCCGGCGAAGAGGGGGCCGCGTTCTTCGATGCCGGTGCCTTGATCGAAGTGGACCCGCTGGATGGAATTCACTGGAGCGAGGCCGCGCACGGCAAGTTGGGCCGGGCGCTGATCGATGTCGTGAAAGGGCTGGCGGAACAGTGAGGAACGGTACGGCGGCAATCATCGGAGGCGGCGTGATTGGCGGCGGATGGGCCGCGCGATTCCTGCTGAACGGTTGGAATGTCAAGGTGTTCGACCCGGATCCCGAGGCGAGGCGCAAGATCGGCGAAGTGATCGGGAACGCCCGGCAGTCGCTGCCGATGCTGTACGAGCGCTCGTTGCCGGAAGAAGGAGAGCTCGTTTTTGTGACGTCTGTCGCCGAAGCGGTCGCCGACGTCGACTACGTTCAGGAGAGCGTGCCTGAAAGGCTGGACCTGAAGCGCAAGGTCTACGCCGAAGTCGAGTCAGCGGCCCCGGACGTGCCCTTGGGATCGTCCACGTCCGGCTTCAAGCCCTCCGATCTGCGGAAGGGGCTTGCCTCGGGGGGCCGGCTGTTCGTCGCCCATCCGTTCAATCCGGTCTACCTGCTTCCTCTCGTGGAACTGGTGTCTGGCGGCGGTGACGCGAACATTCAGGAGTCGGCATCGCGGGTCCTGATGTCAATCGGAATGCGGCCGTTGGTCGTTCGCGCGGAGATCGACGCGCATATTGCGGACCGGTTTCTTGAAGCGGTCTGGCGGGAAGCGCTTTGGCTGGTAAATGATGACATTGCCACCACCGGCGAAATCGATGAGGCAATCAGGCTCGGGTTCGGTCTTCGATGGGCACAGATGGGCCTCTTCGAGACTTACAGGATTGCCGGCGGCGAGGGCGGCATGGCGCATTTTGTCGAGCAGTTCGGCCCGGCGCTTGCATGGCCGTGGACCAAGCTCATGGATGTGCCGGAACTGACGTCCGAACTCGTGAAAAAGATAGCAGATCAGTCTGATGCGCAGTCCGGAGGGCACTCGATCCGCGAACTGGAAGCGCTGCGGGACCGCAATCTGGTGGCGGTGCTGCGAGCCCTGAAACGCGAAGGCAGCGCGGCGGGCCGCGTGATCGCCGACCACGAAGCGAATCTCGGTGGAGAGGACCTGGGGCGCGTCCCCATGATCACCGTGCGGCGCATGGTGCCGTCGGACTGGACCGACTACAACGGTCACATGAACGAGAGCCGCTACGGGCAGGTCTTCTCGGATGCCGCCGATGCGGTTCTTGCCCATGTTGGGGCGGGTCCTGACTACGTGTTGGCCGGGCGGAGCTTCTTCACCGTTTCGACCAAGACAGACTATCAATTGGAGACCCATGCAGGTGAAACCGTGCAGGTCGTGACACGGGTCCTGCTCGGCGAGGGCAAGAAGCTCAAGCTTCGCCACGAAATGCAGCGCGCATCCGATGGGAGCATGCTTGCGACGTGCGAGCAGTTTCTTCTGCACGTGAGCCTTGAGACCCGGAAATCCTGCGACCCGGAACGGCCCGTGGAAGATGCGATCAAGGAAATTGCCAGCGCACACGGGCACGGCTGGGAGTCGTGAAGTCGTCTTCTGCGTCAAACGGCCTCACAGGGAAGGACGCGAGCCCGAAGCGGATGACGGGATTCAGGTCTCGCGGAACGATCACGTTCGATCTCATTTCCTCCGCCGGAACTGCATCTGGATCTCGTCAGTCTGACGCCTCTTCGTGGATGCCGTCGCCGCAGAAGGCGCCGCCTTGGAAGACGGCGTTCACATCGTCGGCGGGTGGCGGGTCCATTTCAGCGTCGAGCTTGTCGCGGAACACTTCGGCGTTGTCCATGGGCTGCCAGCCCAGGTAGGCCACTTCACGATTGTCCCACCAGCTCGCGGAATTGGCCGAGGCGCCGTAAATGATCGGACAGCCCAGGCGTGGGACCATGAAAATCCGCTCGATGAGGTGGATGAAGTCGTCGTGGCTCATCCAGGTCGACAGCATGCGGTGGTTGACGGGCTCGGGAAAGCAGGATCCGATGCGGACCGCCGCGGTCTCGATCCCGAACTTGTCGTGATACATGGAAGCCAGCGCCTCGCCGAACACCTTGGACACGCCGTAGAGTCCGTCGGGGCGCGTGAGCGAGTTCGCGTCAAGCCGTTCCGATTGCTTGTGAAAGCCGATTGCGTGGTTTGACGAGGCGAAGATGATCCGCGGCGTCACCGAGGACTTTCGCGCGGCTTCGTAGAGATTGTACATGCCATCAAGGTTCGCGGCCCGGATGGTCGGCCATGGGGCCTCTGTGGCCTGGCCACCCATGTGGACGATGCCATCGCAGCCTTCGACCATCGCCTCGACCGCTGCCTTGTCTTCGAGCGAGCAGTAGACAACCTCTTCGTTTGCACGTGCCTCACCCAACCCCTTGCGGGCAGCGACGCGCATCGTTTCGGTAATGTGGGTCAGCCGGTCGCGGCAGACGGCTCCAAGGTTGCCGTTGGCACCGGTTATCAGCAGTTTTTTCAGCATGGTTCCATCATCTCGGTTCAGGCATGGCGCGGTTGCGGTTCAGGAAGTTCAACGTGGCACGGTGCATTTCGGGTGCTTCGGCGCGGCCGGGGCCGGCGGCAAGGAAATTATTGCATGCACCGTTCCTTCACCATTGCTCAGGCACTGCAGGATGAAGTCAGGTCCGGCACTGCCGTCTGTCCTTGAGCCGTTCGTGTGCATTGGCCGTCCCATCGTGGAAGGTGCCGAACCACTTGTCCCACGGCATCTCAAGGTTTCCGTAGTTCACCTCGAAGTACCGATGGTGCATCTGGTGGTGAAACGTTCCAAGTGCGAGCCGCCTCCGGTCCCTGACCAAGAGGTTCTCGAATCCTGCATGGGACGTCGCGGCGGTCAGCGCCTGATGCTGCATGTGAAAAAGGATATGCACCGGACTTGCCGGCACAACCAAGTGTATCAGGATGGAACTGAAGAAGAGGACGTGCTCAACAGGGTGCATGGACAGCCCTGACCACGGACCGACGTTGACGTTCCGATGATGCAGGGCGTGAGCCAATCGATAGAGCGGACCCCAGTGCAGCGCGCGGTGGATCCAGTAGAAATGCAAAGAGATCCAGACCGGTGTCAGAACGAAGAGTGCCACGAACCAGATCGGGTTGTCCGACCAGGCCAGCACGGGTGCCCAGCCGTTTCCCATCGCCCAGAATATCAGCACTTCGTATGCAGTCCATGTTCCGACCCCGCTGGTCAGCGTCCAGAACATGTTGTCGCGGACCTGCCCGCCGAACGTGAACTGACGCCCCTTTGCCATCAGGTCGCGTGGATCAAATTTCAGCCGGTCTCCCTGCAGCTTGGCTCGATAGAAGAACCAGTGCAGCCC
>VXPN01000089.1 GCA_009839535.1 Boseongicola sp. SB0662_bin_57
CGATTGCGATCGGCAGGAAATGGAACTGGAGGTCGGGATATTCGACTCCTGCCGCGGAACGGATGAAGCCCGTGCTCTCGAACTGGTTCGAGGCGCCGGGGCCGTCGCGGGCGAGAAGCCAGCGCAAGGCCACGTAGGCTTTGCCTGGGATGTTCCAGTACCTGTAGAGACTCACCGGCTGCGACGTGGCTACCTGGACATAGAGTTCGAGGTGATCCTGAAGGTTCTGTCCGACGCCTCGCCGGTCCGCGACGACCTCGATCCCGTGTTCGGCCAGATGCGCTGCAGGGCCGATGCCCGAGAGCATCAGCAGCTTCGGGGAATTCAGGGACGAGGCCGACAGGATGACTTCGGAACGCGCGTGAATCACCTCGGTGCATCCGGCGCGTTCGATCTCGATGCCAGTCGCCCGGGTTCCTTCAAGAGTGACTCGGTTCGCATGGGCACGGACCAGCCTGCAGTTCCCGGTCCGAAGCGCAGGTCTCAGATAGGCCTTGGCCGCCGACCACCGCGTTCCTTTCCAGACGGTCATCTCGAAAGCGCCGAATCCTTCCTGCTGGTGGCCGTTGAAGTCCAGGGTCACGGGGTAGCCCGCTTGCCTCCCGGCTTCGACGAAGGCACGTGTCAGCGGATTGCGCCGTTGTCCGCGGGTGACGTGCAGCGGTCCCCCCCGACCGCGCCATGAGGCGGAGCCGCCGAGTCCGCCATCGTTCCAGTCCTCCATTCGCTGGAAGTAAGGCAGGACGTCCGCGTAGCTCCAGGCGTCCGCTCCCAGGTCACGCCAATGGTCGAAGTCACGTGCATGGCCGCGCACGTAAACCATTCCGTTGATGGAACTCGACCCGCCAATCACCTTGCCGCGAGGCGTTGCAATTCGCCGGCCGCCAAGGTGCGGTTCGGGGTCGCTCGCCAGTCCCCAATCGTAGCGGCGCATTCTCATTGGGTAGCTGAGTGCGCCCGGCATGTTGATGAGCGGTCCGCGGTCGCTGCCGCCGTATTCCACGACGATGACCTTGCGGCCGGCTTCGGCGAGTCGGTACGCCATTGCACAGCCGGAACTGCCTGCGCCAACGATTACGTAGTCGGCTTGGACAGCCATCGCGTCATCGCCCTCGCGGACTCAGCCAGGTGAAAGGCCGCTGCCGCCGGGTCCCCGACGTGCGTGCCGTCAGGAAACGAAAATGCGTTGCGTTTGGCCGTGTCGGTCATCCGCGCCCCCGCCGCGAGACTTGCAGAAGAAATGCCGCACAAACTCATGGCCCGGCTTGCAGCCCTTTGCAAGGACGGAGCCCGACGGGCACTGACAAAAAAAGGGACCGATCAAGAATCGGTCCCTTCGGGATTCCGCGCTTTCCCGATCTGGTGTGCGCCAGATGTCGGAAACCGCTTATCTGCGTCCAAAGCAGATCGAGTCGATGTCTCCACGGGCAATGCCGATGTCATCCAGTTCGTGGGTGCTCAGCCTGGACAGGACGGCGCGGGTGCGGCGTGCCCTGTTCCAGTGAATGACGCCCGAGACAAGCCCGGACAAGGTCAATGGTGTGCCGCTGACGTTGGCGGCGTTGCTGCGATTCATGGTGATGGCCATGGCCGTTCTCCTCTTGCTGGCGTTGCGTTTCGAGTCGCAGTTAGAAGCGCGGCATCAATTGGACAAGGCTCAAAATCCGCATGTCCCGTATGCGGGAATTGCATATCTCCAGAACTGCCGTAACTCGCCAGCATGATTGAAGAAAAGCGGCATGCTTGATGTCGCTTCCGGATCCGGACGGACGCGATTCGACGGCGGGGCGCGGGCGTGGGCGAATGGACGCCGGCAGGCTCTCTTGCCAAAATTCTTGGCAGATATTCACGTTTTGTGCTAATTTCGAAGCGAAGGCGGCAGAGCAGGTCAGGAAAATGCGTGTAATGGGACTGGATCCGGGGCTTCGCGCCCTTGGATGGGGAGTCATCGAGACCTCCGGGTCGCGCCTGTCTCACGTGGCGAACGGCATCTGCCGAACGGGAACGGGGCCGCTCGGGACCCGGCTTGTGTCATTGTTCGAACAGCTCACTGAAGTCTGGGAGAGACACTTGCCGGACGCGGCGGCGGTGGAGCACACTTTCGTCAACAAGGATGGCGCGTCCACCCTCAAGCTGGGACAGGCGCGGGGCATCGCGATGCTGGTGCCGGCACGGGCCGGCGCCGAGGTTGGGGAATACGCCCCCAATGCCGTGAAGAAGGCGGTCGTCGGTGTCGGGCACGCTGACAAGCGGCAGATCGAGCACATGGTGCGGCTGCAGCTTCCCGGAGTGCAGATATCCGGCCAGGACGCCGCGGATGCGCTCGCCGTCGCGATTTGCCACGCGCACATGTCCCAGAGCCGTGCCTTGGTGTTGGCATGATCGGGCGCCTGTCCGGCAGGATCGGCCATCGCGCCAGCGATCACGTGCTTCTGGACGTTGGTGGCGTCGGATACGTCGTGTTCGTGAGCGAGCGGACGTTGGCCGCATTGCCCGGAACCGGAGAGGCGGCGTCGCTCTATACGGATCTGCTCGTGCGCGAGGATCTCCTGCAGCTCTTCGGGTTCATGACGCCCGTGGAGCGTGAGTGGCACAGGCTCCTGATGGGTGTTCAGGGAATTGGAGCTCGGGCCTCCATGGCGATTCTCGGGACGTTGGGGCCTGATGCAGTGGCACGTGCGATCGCCCTCGGCGACTGGGCGTCGATAAGGGCGGCGCCGGGCGTGGGTCCCAAGATCGCGCAGAGGGTCGTGAACGAGCTCAAGGGCAAGGTGCCCGACATGATGGTGATGCAGGGAGGCGCACCGCTCGGATCTGACGTCGGTTCGGATGTCGGAGCCGGGTCGGTTCCGGAACCGGTTCCCGGAGCGGCTTGGCAGGCAGAAGCGCTTTCTGCACTTCAGAATCTCGGCTACGCTCCCGGAGAGGCGTCGACGGCAGTGGCCGAGGCGGCTGGAATGACCGAGGATGCGGATACCGCGACGCTGATCCGCGAGGCATTGAAGCGATTGGCCCCGAAAGCATGAATCCCTTGACGGATAGCACGTTCCAGGGCCAATGCCTTCTTGGATTGCGGCGGGAGGACTGGAGGTGAGCGAGCCGGATCCGACCCTTCGCCCGGAAGCAAGGCCCGAGGATGCGGACCGCGCGCTTCGGCCCAGAATGCTCGACGAATTCATCGGGCAAGCTGAAGCGAGGGCGAACCTGCGTGTGTTCATCGAGAGCGCGAAGCAGCGCGGCGAGGCGATGGACCATGCGCTGTTTCACGGACCGCCGGGGCTGGGGAAAACGACTCTTGCCCGGATCATGGCGCGCGAGCTCGGGGTCAATTTCCGCATGACTTCCGGACCGGTTCTGGCAAAGGCGGGAGACCTTGCGGCGATCCTGACGAATCTCGATGCCCGCGATGTCCTCTTCATCGACGAGATTCACCGGTTGCATCCGGCGGTGGAAGAGGTGCTCTACCCCGCGATGGAGGATTTCGAGCTTGACCTCGTGATCGGCGAGGGGCCAGCCGCAAGGACAGTTCGAATCGAGCTGCAGCCCTTCACGCTCGTGGGCGCCACGACCCGCTTGGGACTTCTGACGACGCCCCTGCGCGACCGGTTCGGGATTCCCGTCCGGCTGCAGTTCTATTCGGACGACGAGCTTCACGAGATTGTCGCGCGCGGCGCCCGCCTCATGGGAGTCGAGACTGGCGAAGGCGGCGCCCGCGAGATCGCTCGCCGCGCCCGCGGCACACCGAGAATTGCAGGCCGGCTGCTGCGGCGGGTCGTGGACTTCGCCGTCGTCGAATCGGATGGCCGACTCACGCGCGAACTGGCTGACGGGGCGTTGACCAGGCTTGGTGTCGACGGCCGAGGACTGGACGGTGCGGACAGGAAATATCTTTCCTTGATCGCGGAAAGCTACCAGGGCGGACCTGTCGGCGCGGACACGATCTCGGCAGCGATGTCGGAAAGCCGGGATGCGATCGACGAGGTCATCGAGCCGTACCTGCTTCAGCAGGGCTTGATCCAGAGGACGCCGCGGGGACGGATGCTGACCGCCAACGCCTGGAAGCACCTGGGTCTCTCTCCCCCCGATTCATCCAGACAGGGCGTTCTTTTGTGAGGCCTGCGTGCCAGGCGTGGCGGTCCTGGAAGCGGAGATCGGACCGTGGCTTCCTGCGTGCAATTCGAGATTGCAACGGCATTGCACAGTCACGCCGCGATCCCCGTTCCCGTATCTTCAGTGCGCAGAGCAGCCACCCGAGTAGCAGGACATCACTTTGACGACCTTTGCCGTCCGCGCCGAATCCAAAGGGGATCATATGCGAAAGTCGCCTTGATTCGCACGTTGTGGCCACGAATGCACCGGAATCGGTGCCTGACTTCGGGGCCATTGCGGAAGGCTTTCCTGCCGTCTCCGGCGAAACTGGCCCCGTTTCGGACGGTTCGTGCGTGGATCCAGGTCAACCGGGAACGGATCGGCAACGTTTGCCAAGGCCTGGCTTTCCGGATTGCTTCCCATGCGGTCGATCTTTCTCTCCCGACGCAGCCCGCGGCTTTGGTACCGGACGTTCCGTTGCCCACGAGTTCCTGCGCGATCAAGACCGAATCGGCAAGAACCGGAGCCGTGGACGGGAATGAGCGGAGGGGGATCGGGTGCGTCAGGGAGGAATTCGGATTGACCTGTTCAACGCGTCAGATGACATTTCAGTGAAGAGCAAGGCGGCTTTCTTCGGCTGCGGCCGTGCCACACACGAATTCCCTCGCTTCAGGAGGCGCACATGAGAATTGCATTATGGGCCCTGGGCGCGTTGGCCGCCGTCCTGATCGCGTTCCTGGCATTCGTGTTTGCGCAGCCCCGGCTGGCGACGGGCGTCGCCTTCGGCGTGAACACCGCCCCGATCGAGGCGCGGCTTCGCGACGATTTCCCGCCCCGGACCACCGACGCCAGGACGGAAGCGATCACCGCGGCGGCCAGCGCTTTTTTTGAAGCGCTGGATGCCAGGCAGCGCGGCAAGGCAACTTATTCCTTCAGCGACAACGCGCAGCGCTCCAACTGGTCCAATTTCCCCGAAGGCATGATCCCGCGCGGCGGTCTCAAGCTGGGCGAGCTCAGCGCAGGGC
>VXPN01000017.1 GCA_009839535.1 Boseongicola sp. SB0662_bin_57
AAGTATGCAGGCTTTTCTCCCTAGGTCAACAAAATGGATTGCATACGGCAAGAAAATCTGGCTTTTTGGAGAAGAAACGGAGATTGTCCGAAAAAGTTGTCCTATGTTTAACAAATCGTGCGTAATGTGCAAACTTGTGTCGGGGAGAACCTTGTTCGGACTGGAAGGTGAACCGTGCGACTGCTGCAATCCCTGATGCGGGGCCTCAAGGCGCTCGACATTCTCACCGCCTCGGCCGAGCCGATGCGCCTCACCAGGATCGCGGAGGAGCTCGGCATCGAGAAATCCAACGCCTCCCACATTCTGAAGTCCCTCGTCGCGGCCGGATACGCCGTGCAGGACGAATCGCGGCGTTACCGCGCCGTGCGTGATCCGGAGGCCCGAAAGGAAGGGCATAGCCTGAGCGAGGTCGTTGCCTGCAAGGAGCTCTGCCGGCCGATTCTGCAGCGGCTGGTCGAGGTGACCGGGGAATGTGCCCATCTCGCCGTCCTGGTGGACGAGCGCGTGTGGTACGTCGACAAGGTCGATTCAACGCTCCCGCTCAAGGTCGACCATCCGATCGGCTCTCTCGCGCCCTTGCACTGCACGGCGCTTGGCAAGGCGTTTCTTGCATTCGGTGGCGCAGGGATTCCCAGGACGCTGCCTTCCCATACCGCCCAGACAATTGTCGACCGCCACGTGCTGGAGAGTGATCTCGAACAGGCGCGCGTCAGGGGATTCGCCGTGGATGACGGTGAATTCGCCGAGGGAATCCGCTGCGTCGCGCGGCCGGTCTTCGATTCCAGGGACAGGATGATCGCAGCGCTGGGGATTTCCGGACCGTCGGTGCGAATCGGGGATTCGCGCCTGGTGGAGCTGGGGCAGCTGGTGCGCAAGGCGGGAAACCCGTTCCTGAAGGACAGGCCCTGACCATGGCAGGCAAGCCCCTCCGAGTCGCCCTTGTCGGGACCGGTCGCATATCCGACCTGCATGCCATCGAGTACCTGCAGAACCCGGCTGCGCGGATCACGGCACTCTGCGACAGCAGCCCTGACCTGGCAAGAGACCGGGCGCGTGCGTGGGGCTGCGGCGAAGTTCACATCGACGACGACCTGGACCGGCTGCTGGCAAGGGACGACGTCGACCTGGTGGAACTGCTTCTGCCGCACCATCTGCACCTGCAGGCGGCGCTGAAGGCGATCAATGCCGGGAAGATCGTTTCCTTGCAGAAGCCGATGTGCATCTCCGTCGAGGAAGCTGACAGGCTTGTCGCGGCGGCGGAGGCGTCCGGGCGACCCTTCAAGGTGTTCGAGAACTTCATCTTCCATCCGCCGGTGACGAAGGCACGCGCCTTGATCGAGGAGGGCGCCATCGGAGAGCCGCTGTCGATCCGCCTGAAGTCCAACCCGGGCAGGAGCCGCACCGCCTGGGCGGTGCCGAAGGAGGCCGACGCCTGGCGGCAGGACAGGGGCAGGTCCGGCGGGGGGCCGCTGGTATTCGACGACGGGCATCACAAGTTCGCGCTGGCATGGCATTTCATGGGCGCGCCGAGCGAGGTGCACGCCTTCATTCACCAGGTTGAGCGGCCCGAGGGCGGCTATCTCGACGCGCAGTCCATCGTGTCCTTCCGGTTTCCCGGCAACCGGATCGGAAACCTGGAGGTGGTGCATTCCCCTGAACTCGAAATCACGTCGCTTCACTATGCCCAGGATGACCGCGTCGAGATTACCGGGACACATGGCGTGCTGTGGATCAACTGCGGGCATGGCCAGATTGGCAGGCCGCCGCCCGTCGCGATGTACCGCGACGGCGTCGTTACCGAATTCACTGACGTCGACATCGGCTGGGAGCAAAGCTTCGTGCAGTCGACCCGGCACTTCCTGCGCGTTCTGCAGGAGGGCGGCGAACCCGTGCTGACCGCACGCCAGGCCCGAACGGTGCTTCGTTTCGCGCTTGCGGCCGAGGAATCGGCGCGCATCGGGAAAGCGGTGCTCCTGGGGGAGGATGACGGATGACCATCCCGGCGACCCGCACGGAACGCGCGGCCTGGTTCGCGGGCAAGGGCGGGCTGAACGCTGCGCTGGAAGGACATGATTCCGAAGAGCCCGTCAGGCTTCCCGTGACCGAGGCGCTTGTGCTGGGCCTGCTGCGGCAGGGCGTGTCGAAATACCTCGTGATCTTCGGTCACGGATCGACCGAGCTGGGCGAAACCCTGCGCGTCTACGAGGCCGCCGGACTGGTCCGTTGCCATCAGTTTCGCAACGAGGTGGAGATGTCCCATGCGGGAACGGCGCTGCGCATGATCCATGACGAGCCCTGTGCCGTGGTGACCTCGATCGGGCCGGGAGCCTTGCAGGCAATGGCGGGTTCGTTGGCCGCGGCCTCGAACGGGGTTGGCATCTATCATCTGTACGGTGACGAGACCACTCATGGCGAAGGCTACAACATGCAGCAGGTTCCAAGGCCCGAACAGGGCCTCTTCGGACGCCTCACCGCTGCCATGGGTGGCGCCTACACGCTGTACGCCCCCGGCGCCGTGCGGGACGCCCTGCGGAAGGGCGCGGTTGCCGTGTTCCACCCAACGAAAGCGGGGCCCTTCTTTCTGAACCTGCCACTGAACGTGCAGCCTGCCGAAGTCCTTGTCCGGTTGGACGCCCTGCCGACCCGGCCCCGGTTCGCACCGCTTGCGCCGGTGGACGATGCCCTGGTCGACCGGGCGGCGGCCTTGATCTCCAGTTGCCCGCGCGTCGCGGTAAAGGCTGGCGGCGGCAGCCTGGGAGCGGCGCGCGAGCTTCGCAGGTTCGCGGAAGGGGCGGGCGCTGCGGTTGTGCTTTCGCCGGGCACCACCGGGGTTCTGCCCGATGACCATCCCCAGAACATGCACGTGGGCGGCACCAAGGGATCCATCTCCGGAAATTTCGCGATGCGCGCAGCGGAGCTCGCGATATTCGTGGGCAGCCGGGCTGTCTGCCAGAGCGACTGTTCGGGCATCGGCTGGCCGAGCGCCCGTCAAGTGATCAACATCAACGCCGATGCCGGGGACGTTCAGCATTACAACCGAACCCTGGCCCTGCAGGGCGACGCCGCGGCCGTTCTTGACATGCTGTCGCATCGCCTCGCGCCGATGTCCGCGGCAAAGGACGAGTGGCTGGCGGTCTGCAAGTCAAGGAAAGCGGAATGGACGAGCTTCAAGCGGGCGCGGTTCGACGCCGGCCCGTTGCATGACGACGTCTGGCAGCGTCCTGTTCTCACCCAGCCGCAGGCGATTCGCGTCGCGGACCGGTTCGCCAACCGTCATGGGGCCATCAAGCTGTTCGACGCCGGTGACGTGCAGGCCAACGGCTTCCAGATCGTGGAGGACGATGCACCCGGCCAGAGCGTCACCGAGTCCGGCGCCTCCTACATGGGGTTTGCGGTTTCGGCGCTCTTGTCCGGCGGGATTGCGGACGAGGGGCGATACGCGATCGCGTTCACTGGCGACGGTTCGTTCATGATGAATCCGCAGATCCTGATCGACGGGGTGGCGCACGGCGTGCATGGCACGATCCTGCTTCTGGACAATCGCCGCATGGCGGCAATCAGCGGACTTCAACTCGCCCAGTATGGTGCCGAGTTCCGCACGAATGACGCCGTCGTGGTGGATTACGTGCGCATGGCATCAAGCGTGGCGGGCGTGCTCGCCCTGTCGGGCGGGCACGATCAGGACAGCCTGGACTCGGCGCTGGGCAAGGCCCATGCCCATTCCGGCCTCAGCCTGGTCCATGTGCCGGTGTATTATGGACCGGATCCGTTGGGTGGCATGGGCGCCTATGGCGAGTGGAATGTCGGAAACTGGTGCGAGGCGGTGCAGCGCCGGTACAGCGAGACCCTGATCTGACTCCCCGTTGAGGCAGCGCGTGGCAGAGGCTTCAGTTTTCTTGGCAGGACTCAGCCTTCGCGACGGACGCCGGATTCGTCCTTCAGGCGCTGGCAGTCCGCCGCGGCGGCACGGGGCGCAAGACGCCGGACGGCAGAGGCCTCGCCACATCAGACCCGTGACGAGCGGAAAGATGATGGGAGACGTGCAACGGGAAAGGGAACGATTCCGTCAAGAGCGCGGCGAACCGCCGAAGTCCCGCTCTCCTTGGTCTCCGTCGACACACGGATCAAGACGCTCGGAACCGGTCGCCCGGACGAAGGGTCGCAGCACTGGCCGTTCCGCACGGGCCGGCGCCGTGCCGGGTCCAAGTCACGAGGTCGACGGCTCAAGGGTGCGGTCGCATGGCACGGCGCTTGCAATGGCGGTGTTGCTGCGACACGCAATCCACGACCCGCAGCAAGGAACGGGGGAATTCGCGGCGCCGAAACTGAAGCCGCAAGCATCCGAATGGCCTTCGCCATCAACGTGCCGTGGAAGATGTGGACCACGCTTTGGGACGACGGGCATGTGTCCAGGTGGATGCCGCAGCGGTTCGTCGTGCCGGACAGCGGCGAACTGCATGATCCCGACGCCGGCCTGAACCTGTCCGGCGAGACGGGCGGAGCGATCTGACCGCCCTTGCCCCCGGTCGGATTTGATGACTACGCTGCAACTGCGACGCGTCGGAAGGCAAGGAAGTTGATGCGGCAGGAGGCACTCGCATGGCGGCGAACGGCATCCGGCTCCTGGTGAAGGGGCGGAATGCCTGTTTCACGCGACCGGAGATGAAGGCGGAAAGGGTCTCCTACGACGTGATGACCCCGTCAGCCGCGCGGGGCATTCTCGAAGCGATTCACTGGAAGCCCGCGATCCGCTGGATCATCGACCGGATCCATGTGCTGCGGCCGGTCCGGTTCGTGTCCGTCCGGCGGAACGAGATCGCATCGAAGATCCCGGCGGCGAACGTGAGGAGGGCGATGAAGTCGAACGACCTGAGAGGGCTGGGGCTTCACGTCGACGAGGACCGCCAGCAGCGGTCGATGCTCTGCCTCGCCGATGTCGAGTACGGGATTGAGGCGCATTTCGAGATGACTCGCAAGGCCGGCCCCGAAGACAATCCCGGAAAGCACGCCGAGATGTTTCGCCGACGCGCGTCCAGGGGGCAGTGCTTCCACCAGCCATGTCTCGGCGTGCGGGAGTTTCCGGCGG
>VXPN01000383.1 GCA_009839535.1 Boseongicola sp. SB0662_bin_57
GGGTTTGCTGCGTGGGACGAGGTCGTCCGGCGCTTCGAGGCGAGCGATGTGCCAGCGCTCCGGGATGCGGCGGAACTGGCGCTTTGCAACTGGGCACGGCACAAACTGACCAAAGATCGGGCAAGGACCGCCATCGAGTTTCTCGACCGCGCGCTGAATCAGGGGCGGACGGGAATGCCGGACAGCAGGTTGCAGGGTCATTTGATCCGGGCCAGTGCGCACCTTGCGGAAGGCGACCGCGAAGCATGCACAGAGGACGTTGAGACTGCGTTGTCGATTCTTGCCGAATTGAACATGTTGCCGAGGGACGCTCTGGAAGCACTGGCCGATCTCGCGTCGGGCGTCGGGCAGGAGTGGATGTGCGACTTGATCAAGTCATCGCCCGCCGACGATCTACTGCTTCCATTGACGACAGCGCTGGAGCGGGAACTAGGGCTGGAGCCGCGGGTGGCCAGGGAAGTCGAAGAAGTCGCCGAAGACATACGCCGGGAATTGCTTGTCGGGCGGGAGGGCGAGACGCGGCTGCGGGCGCGTTGATCGTCCTTTGGAATGGTGCCTGGCTGCTGTCGCGTCCATCGGGCGTGACTGTGTAGCGAGCGTGACGGTGGCAGGTCACCCGCGTGAATCGGATGACTTTGTGAGCGGTACAGCCTTTGAGGAGCAGAGGCGGCGCCAATGCCAGGCACCGCCATTGGGATCGCCCGTTTTCGTGTATCGAACTGGCCACGACGTCACCCCACGCAATCCGCATTTCTGACGTCCTTACCTCGAGGGTTGACGCCGGCAACTCTCGTGAACCACATTTCCTGGAATTCGCTGGCGGCTCGGATGCCCGACCCCTTGCTTTCATACCTCTTGGAAAATGATCAGCGACTTCAGCGCCTGCATCGTGGTTCATGGAACCTTAACAGTTCGCCACGCGCCTGGAATGTCAGAAAGGTCCCCGAAGGAGCTTTTTTGTCTGGCTAATGCGGTCTGCTCAGAGCCTATGGTCGCCTCCCGAGGTCAGGACCTCTGCATTTTGGCCGCGATTCGGTTTTCGAGTGGGAAAGTACACGCCGATGGAGCTTTGCCATTTGCGCCGTGGAGACAGAGGATGAAGCCGGGTTCCAAGGCGCGACGCACCCCGTCTGGACTGGACACTGCGATGATAGGCGAGTCTGAATCGCAGTGAGGATGTCGTTTACGGCAATGTCTGGGAAACGACATTGATCGGTTGAAGCGGTGCAGGGCATCCCGAAAGGGAGAGGCAGCGGCAGGTTCGTCCCTCCTGCAGAACCGGCGACTCCGGGGATGTTCAGCGCTGCCCAGCATCAGCGCCTGCAGGATCGATGGTGAAATTCCGCTAGGACGCGTTCACTTGGATTGCCAAGGCAAGCCAGCACGCGCATTCGGTGACTTTCTGGGTCGCGCCGAGCACGTCGCCGGTCTGACCGTCGACCTGCCGTTTCGCGAGCAGGAGCATGGACACCGCAATCAAGGCCGTTGCGAGAATCAGCTCTGGCACCGTCGCGAGTGCGGCGCAGGCGGCGAATGCAATTGCAATCCAGAATCGCCAACCCAAGGTCAGCACCGCGGCATGTCCGAGACCGTCTGACCGGGCAGGCCGCAGAAACGCCATGGGAATGACCATCGCGGCACGGCTGCAGGCGCCGACGGCGGCGAACCAGGCAAGAGTGCGCAGGTCAGCAGGCGCGGTTGCCATGGAAACGGCCATAAGGCCGAATGCCGCAATCAAGGCGACGACGCCGAAGCTGCCAACCTGGCTGTCGCGCATGATCCGGAGCTTGTCGTCCCGTGACGTGCCGCCGCCGAACCCGTCGGCCACGTCGGCAAGCCCGTCCTCGTGAAGGGCTCCGGTTGCCAGAATCGCCGCGATCATTGCGAGAATCGCCGATGGCAGGGCAGGGAGCGCCAAGGTTGCGGCAAGATAGACCGACCCGGAGAAGATCCCCACGACGATTCCGGCCAGCGGGAAGGCCCATGCGGCGTTGCCGATCGCGACTTGCTTGCCTGGTTCCGGACCGCACGGCAATCTGGTCAGGAAGGCAAAGGCAAGCCTGACCTCAAGCCATCTTGCACGGGCCATGTTCACGCCTCGGCCACTCCAGCCTCCGCGAAAGTCGCCATTCCGTTGTGGCAGGCCAGCGCGCCCCTGAGAATGCCGAGAGCCAATGCCGCTCCCGTTCCCTCCCCGAGCCTCATGGAGAAGTCGAGGACCGGATCCTTGCCGAAGGCATCGATGAGCCTGCAGTGCCCGGGTTCGGAACTGCGATGCCCGATCAGGCAATGGGCCAGAAGTTCCGGGTCGACCGCGTGGAGCGGCCCTGCTGCCGCAGTGCAGATGTAGCCGTCCAGGATGACGGGAAGCTTGGCTTCTCGAGCCGCTATCACGGCGCCGCAGATCGCTGCCTGCTCCCGCCCGCCCAGTGCGGCCAGCTTGTCAAGGGGCGCCTTGTTGCCATGGCGCGCCAAGCCTTCCTCGACCACGCGTGTCTTGCGGGTGATGCCGTCCGCATCCGAACCGGTCCCAGGACCAACCCAGTCCCGAGCGTCACCGCCAAAGATCGCGGCAGAGAGCGCCGCGGCAATCGTGGAGTTGCCGATGCCCATTTCGCCGAGAATCAGGATGTCGGCGTCGCCATTCACGGCAGCGGCGCCGCGTCTCACGGCGTCGAGACAATCCGTCTCGGTCATGGCAGGACCTTGCGTGAAATCTCCGGTGGGCCGGTCCAGGTCAAGGGCGATGACCGACAGGTCTGCGCCGTTCGCCCTGCAGAGCTGGTTGATCGCCGCGCCGCCAGCCTCGAAGTTGGCAACCATCTGCGCGGTCACCGCTTGCGGATACGGGTTGACACCTTGGGCGCATATGCCGTGGTTGCCCGCGAAGACAAGGGCCTGGGCGATCCTGATCTCGGGTCGGTGAGAACGCTGCCAACCGGCCATGAAGACCGCCAGGTCCTCAAGCCTTCCCAAGGCGCCGGGAGGCTTCGTGAGCTGGTTTTGCCGATCCAACGCCGCTTTGGCGCTGTCGTTGTCGAAGGTGGGCAGTTCCGGCACCAGGCTGGCGATCTGGTGCAGTGATGTCACGCTAGCCAATGGCATTGGGCTTGACCTTCAATGGATATCCGGCCACGGCCAGATACACTTCGTCGGAGGCGTCGGCAACGGCCTGATTCACGTGGCCCAAGGCGTCCCGGTATTCGCGGGCCAAGGGGTTCTCAGGCACGATTCCCGAACCCACTTCGCCGGTGACAAGTATGACTGGCGACGTCTGGCGATGAAGCGTTCGGACGAGATCTTCAACCGACCCTTGCCAATTGTGTCCATCCTCCATCAGGTTGGCCAGCCAAAGCGTCAGGCAGTCGACGAGCCGTGTTCCCTGGCCATCCGTGCTGTCAAGCGCGCCGGCAAGATCAAGCGGCTCTTCCAGGGTATTCCATTCCGGACCGCGCCTGGCCCGATGTTCGGCGATGCGATTCGTCATTTCCGAATCCTTGGCGCGGCAGGTGGCAATGTAGATCGCGGTGCCGTCGCGCATGGCCCAGCGCTCGGCAAGCCGGCTCTTTCCCGAGCGCGCGCCGCCGGTAATGAGTATCGACATTCCCATGGCGGCATGACATTGCAGAAATCCGTTGTGAAGAAAAGCGAGCGGACGGCGTGTTCTCCTCCACCGATCTGGTCCTGATCCGCCATGCCGATGCCGACACCCAGGGACGCCTGTGCGGTCGTACGGATGTCGGGTTGGCGGATGCCGCGACCAATGCAATGGCGGGACTCGCTCGATTGCTGCCTTCGGTCGACGAGATCTGGAGCAGCCCGGCCTTGCGTTGCCGCCTGACCGCTTCGCAACTTTGGCCCAAGGCGCGCCTGCGAGAGGACGAGCGACTCAGGGAGCAGGACTTCGGCGCCTGGGACGGAAGGGCTCACGAGGACATTCCGGATCTGGGAGACCTGTCGCGCGCGGAAATCGTCAGCCTGCGGCCGGAAGGCGGCGAGAGTTTCGGCGACCTCTGCGACCGCGCCGGTCCTGCCCTGCGGGCCTTGGCCGAGATGACCGAAGCCAGCCCGATTGTCGCGATAACGCATGCCGGCGTCGTGCGCGCCGCGCTGTCCTTGGTGCTGAACGAGGCGGCAGCCGGGCTTGCCTTTGAAATCCATCCGCTCTCGATCACGCGGTTCCGCTGTGCGCGGGGTGCGCCGCTGTCGGTGGCGGAGGTCAACTGGAGGCCCGCGTGAGACCTGCGCATCGCGTCACGGGGCATTTCGGAGAGTGGCTGCAAGGCCGGCTCGGATCGGAAGGCCCGGTCGTGCTCGTGACGCTGCCATGCGAGACGCTCGGTGCCAGCATTTCCCTGGCACAGGCCAACGGGAGACGTTCGGACCTTCTTTCGCTGCTGTCTCCGTCCGTGGCTGGCGCGTTCCTGCAAGCTTTGGATGTCGAGCCTCCAAGGGCGAACATTGAAGTGATCGCGGACGCGAGGCCGGGTGCCGGAGCCGGAATGTCGACGGCCATGCTTCTGGCGCTTGCCAGGGCGATGGGCATTGGCGCTTCGCCGGAGGCACTGGCGAACGCGTGTCTTGAGGCCGAGGGCGCCGTCGACCCGTTGATGATGGACAGGCCGGAAACGCTTCTCTGGGCATCAAGGGAAGCGCGGGCGGTGCGTTCGATGCCGCAGCCGCCTGCGTTTTCGGTGGTTGGCGGGTTTCTTGGACCGCCGATTCAGACGGTGCCGGACGACTCGCGCTTTGCCGACGTTTCGGACCTGGTCCCGAACTGGATCGCGGCTGCAGAGACAGGTGACAGAGCCGGGCTTGCCCGCATCGCCACTGTTTCCGCCGAGCGGACAACGGCCTTGAGAGGCCCGGCGGACGACTGCACGGCGACCTTGGCGCAGGATCTGGAGGCGCTCGGATGGTGCCGGGCGCATACGGGGTCCGCCAGGGGTCTCCTGTTCGAGCCTGGCTGCGTACCTGTGGGAGCGGAAGATCGATTGCGCGCCGAGGGCTACGTCGACGTGCTGCGCTTTGCCACGAAAGGCGCCGAATGAGCGCGATCGCAATGCTCATCGCGCTTGCGCT
>VXPN01000559.1 GCA_009839535.1 Boseongicola sp. SB0662_bin_57
GAGGCGCAGCGAACCGTGGACAATGCGCATATGCGGTATTTCATTGCACACCTGCACCGGCTCCGGGACGAAGACACCGAGGCGTCTTCCACCGTGGAGCTGGGCAAGTGACGGGACTTGCGCTCGTGACTGGACATCAGTCCGCGCTGAATTCACGGGTCGCCAGGGTTGCCAACGCTCTCGCACCTCGTCGCGGGGACGCGCCGATTCCAGGCGCCTCTTCATGCATCGCCCGTTGATCCTGGGTCTTTCGGCATGGCCAAGGCCCCGCGATGGCGGAGTTCGATGCATCGGCAGGCCGACAGTCCCTCCTGCCGATCGAGCGTCAGTCCCACAGGCCACCAGCGATGCCGTCAGTTCAGTCACGTATGAAATCCCCAAGCAGATTCTCTCTTGCGGACAGATCGTGTCGTGTCCGCGCAACGCCACGCGGCACTTGCCTGGAAGGCCGGACGACGACATCCGGTCACGCGTGACGCGTGGCCATGTCCGGAAGCGTCCGCCTGCCGCCCGAAAGGCCGTGGGGAAATGAACGGGTCTGTCCAATTGGCCCGTCCGGTGTTGGAGACAGCGTGATGCGTCCGCCGTCATTCTGGAGCAACCCGCCCGACACGCCGGGATGGCAAGCCCGGCTGCTGGCGCCCGTGGCGGCAACCTGGGCAGTCGTCACGGCGCACCGAATCGCACGTGGGACGGGTTACCGGGCCGGCATTCCCGTAATCTGTGTCGGCAACATCAACGTTGGCGGCACTGGCAAGACGCCGACCGTCATCGCGTTGGTCGAACGCCTGGGGGCGGGTACGCATGTGGTTGCGCGAGGCTACGGCGGAAAGGAAAAAGGTCCCTTGCGCGTCGACGAGCGACGGCACAACGCAGACGATGTCGGCGACGAACCCCTCTTGATTTCTGCATTTGCGCCCACGTGGGTGGCCCGCGACCGTGCCGCGGCCGTGCGTGCGGCGGAAGCTGCAGGGGCACGCGTGATCGTCATGGATGACGGACTGCAGAATCCAAGTGTGTCCAAGGACCTCAACATTGTCGTGGTCGACGCGAAAACGGGGTTCTGCAACGGGCTCGTCGTGCCGGCAGGCCCCTTGCGCGAGCCGGTGGCGGCAGGTCTTGCGAGGGCCGGTCTGGTGCTTTCGATTGGCGAGCCTGATGCGCAGGAGAGATTCGAGAGGATGTGGGGCGATGCAATTTCGGTGCCCCGCGCGAAAGGAAGTCTTGAGGTTCTGCCGACCGGCATGGACTGGAAGGATCTGCGGGTTCTTGCGTTTGCCGGCATCGGACGTCCGGAGAAGTTCTTCGCGACGCTCAGGAACCTCGGGGCGGAGGTTGTGCGAACTGAGGCCCTGGATGACCACCAGCCGCTGGGAGATGCATTGATTGCGCGCCTGGAACGAGATGCGCGTTCGGTTTCGGCGCAACTTGTGACGACGGAGAAGGATGCAGTGCGCCTGCCATCTGCATTGCGCCAAGGCATCCTGACCTTGCCGGTGCGGCTGGCGATGCATGACGACGCTGTACTGGACGCAGCGCTTGCCGGCTTGCAGGTGGCACCATCAAGCGAATCCGAAGCCATCTCCAACTGAAAGTCCAACTCGGCGGACGGTGCGCGAATTGATGAATTGGTCAGCCTTGGGAGGTTGACGAACCCTTAACATACCCCCCCTTCCCCCCATGCTTACGTTTTGGCGCATATTGGTCTAAGCATGGTCCATGTCAGGCAAGGAGGTGTTGTAGTGCAGATGAACGTTGCCGAAGCGAAGGCGAAGCTGTCGCAGCTGCTCGCCGCTGTCGATGCCGGCGAGGAAGTCATCATCGCGCGTAATGGGGTTCCAGCCGCGCGGCTATTGCCCATGGCGGCGGCAGGTGTGCGCCTTGGCCTTCTGGAGGGAGTCGTGAGCCCGGACAGCATCCCCGACTTCTCTGAGCCCATGACTAGGGATGAGCTTGCGGAGTGGGGTGCTTGAGCGATGCACTGATTGACACGCACGTGCTGGCTTGGTCCCTGATTGCGCCGTCGCAGTTGGCGTCAGAGGTTCGGCGCACTCTCGAAAGTGGCTCGACGATCCACGTACCACCCTGCGCCTTCCACGAGATCGCGCTGAAGGTGCGCCAGGGAAAGTGGTCCGAGATGGCACACTACGCTGGCACTCTTGACAGCCTGTGCCTTGCCCAAGGATTCCGTATCGCGCCTTACACAGGGCGGATGGCGATTCTGGCTGGATCAATGGAATGGGATCACCCGGATCCGTTTGACCGCATGATCGCCGCGACCGCGATCCAGATGGCGTGTCCGCTGATGTCGAAGGACTCCGAATTTGACGGGCTGGCAGGCTTTCCGGGTTGGAAAGGCCGCGTCTGGTCCGAAGACGTCTGACATGAAACATGCTTCCGCAGGCCCCAGGCATGCGGCCGTGGCATTTGCGAGGCTCGCTGTCTCCGCTGACCGCGTGGCCGAGCAAGATGCCGGACGGCTCATCCCGACACGCCGGTTCGCGCAGGCCGTCGGAAACGACACCCTGACGAAGGAAGAGCCCGTTACCGAATCGACTTTCGGGGCCGATCACGAACGAATTCTCAAGGTTCGCGCTTTCTGTCGAAGGGGGTGACGGCATTGAGGGCGAATTATATGCGTGAGTGACCATCGGGTCTCTCCCGCACCGATTTCACGGGTCAGCAGAGGTTGCCAATGCAAACGCCTTGCCGTGCGGACGCGTCAGTCCCGGGTGCCTCGTTCTGCATGGCCCTGGCAGACGGATTTCGCGGCGTGGCCGCGCAACGCGGTGTCGAAGATCGGCGGGAGACCCGCCCTTCCCGCTTGTGCCGCAAGTGTCATGTTCCATCGTTCTAGTCAAACAAATGTCCCGACGACTCGGTGGTCACTCACGCATATTCCCCATTGATGCCGCCTCCAATCGTGGTGCCCTCTCGATTCACGGCCAGCCAGTGCTGCCATGCCCGTGTGCAGAAGCGTCATCAACCGTCGAGCGCTTCGTCGATCAACGCCTTCATCTCGACATAGGACATGTTGCTGTGGAGCTTGCCGTCAATGACGAAACTTGGCGTCGACCTGACGCCATCCTCTTCCGAGTTTTGCAGATACAGGGCATAGAGCGCCTGTGCCCGGTCGCCGTCGGTGAAGCACCCGTCAAGATCCGCATCCGTCAGCCCGGCCGTCTTGCCGATCTTGCGGAGCTTGTCGACGATCTCCTGAGCGCCACCGCTGCCACCAGCCCACTCCCGTTGCTGCTCGTAGAGCAACTCCACGATGCCGAAATACCTGCTTTCGGCGCCTTCGCCGCAACGGGCCGTGATTCCAGCCCAAAGGCCAAAGCGGTCAAAGTAGACTTCACGGTAGATGAAGTTGATCAGCCCGGGATCGATGTACTCGGTCTTGAGCTGCTTGTACGGCCCGGCGTGGAACGTCGCGCAATGCGGACATGTGAAGGAGGCGTACTCGATCACGGTCACCGCCGCGTCCGGATTGCCGAGCGTCATCTCCTTGATCATCGACGTGTCGATGTCCTTCGCGTCTTGTGCAAGGGCCAGACCGACGGGGTCGGGCAGCACGTTTCGCGCGGAGAGGAAATGTGCGGTCGCGAAGGCGACAGCGGCCAGCGCGGCAAGAGTCATCAATCGTCGGATCATGGCCGAAACCTCATTTGCTGTTCTCGTCGAATAGGACGTTCGACCCGAGACGTTCAAGCGCCTCGCGAAGACCTTCGTCCTGGATGCCGCCGGCCGCCTCTTTCGCCGTGGCCGAAATCGGCTTTGGCGCCCGGATGTCACTGTCCTTGCGCCCGGAGATCGCATCAAGGGGGCCGAATCCGGTCGCGGCGGTCTGCGTGATGCGGATCTTCTCGATCGCGCCGTAGCCGTAGCACGCGTTCACGCGCTCGCGGATCCTGTCCTTCTGCATTTCCAGCATCGGAGCCTCAGGACCCGTCGTCAGGAGAGTCAGCGTGGCCCCGAGTCCGCGGCCATAGGTGACTTCAACCGGTCGCGAGACGCGAGCGATGTCCGGGCCGGCCACCTCGGCCCAATGCGTGAGAAGTCGCGAAACCGCAAAGCCGCGATGTTCGCCCGCCGCGCGGACGCGGCCCGAAACAAGGCTTGAGGCACGCTCGAATCCGCGTTCACGGCGCCTTGGTTCCTGCATCTTGCCTTGCGACTTCATTGCCCGCTTTCCGAAAGATCGCCCGCATTCTATTCTAGGGATCATGTACGCCGTGACCAGTCGAATGCCCCGGACCGAGGGATAAACAATGCGTGACCCTTCCGCCACGACTCTCTTGGAATGGTACGATGCCCACGCACGCGACCTTGCCTGGCGCGTCGGCCCGACGGAGACGAAGTCGGGCGAGATTCCCGACCCTTATCATGTCTGGCTGAGCGAGATCATGCTTCAGCAGACAACGGTGGCCGCCGTTCGACCCTATTTCCTGCGCTTCGTAGCGAGGTGGCCAGATGTCAGGACGCTTGCTTCGGCCGAAGATGCGCATGTCATGGCCGAGTGGGCCGGCCTTGGCTACTATGCACGGGCGCGGAATCTCCTCAAATGCGCCCGAACGATCGTTCAGGAACATGACGGCCGGTTTCCGGAGACGCACGAACGCCTGCTGCGCCTGCCGGGTGTCGGCCCCTACACGGCCGCCGCCATTTCCGCGATTGCCTTCGACAAGCCAGAGACCGTGGTTGACGGAAACGTGGAGCGGGTCATGTCCAGGCTGTTCTGCGTCGAGACGCCGCTTCCCAAGGCAAAGCCCGAACTGGTCGCCCTTGCGATGCGGCTGACCCCTGTCGAGCGTCCTGGTGACTATGCCCAGGCAGTCATGGATCTGGGGGCCACGATCTGCACTCCGAAATCCCCGGCTTGCGGCATTTGTCCCTGGGTTCGTGCCTGCAAGGCGAATGCGGCAGGCCGTCAGCAGGAATTGCCAAGGAGATCTGACAGGCCGGCAAGGCCCGTGCGGTACGGCATTGCTTACCTGGCGCGGCGCGCGGACGGTGCGTGGCTGGTGCAGACGAGGCCGGAAAGAGGCCTTCTCGGAGGCATGCTGGGCTGGCCGGGAACGG
>VXPN01000560.1:0-1328 GCA_009839535.1 Boseongicola sp. SB0662_bin_57
CCCTCGATCTGGCTGCGGGTGAAGACATCGCCCTGAAGCAGGAAGTCCATGTCGGCCTCCAGCTCCGCCATTGCCTCGCGGAGACTGGCGCAGACCGTCGGAATCCCTTCCAGCTCCTCTGGGGGCAGGTCATAGAGATCCTTGTCCATCGGATCGCCGGGGTCGATCTTGTTCCTGATTCCGTCGAGGCCCGCCATCAGGAGCGCCGCGAACGCCAGATAGGGGTTCGCGGCGGGATCGGGGAAGCGAACTTCCACGCGCTTGGCCTTCGGACTTTCGGTCCACGGAATCCGGCACGAAGCCGACCGGTTCCGAGCGGAGTACGCTCTCAGCACCGGAGCCTCGAAGCCCGGAATCAGGCGCTTGTAGGAATTCGTTGCCGGGTTTGTGAAGGCGTTGAGCGCCTTGGAGTGCTTGAGCACGCCCCCAATGTAGTAGAGCGCCTCCTGGCTGAGATCGGCGTACCGGTCGCCCGCGAAGAGCGGCTTTCCATCCTTCCAGATCGACTGGTTCACGTGCATGCCCGTTCCGTTGTCACCCGCGATCGGCTTGGGCATGAATGTGGCCGACTTGCCGTAGGCATGCGCCACCTGGTGGATGACGTACTTGTACTTCTGCAGGTTGTCGCCCTGATCGGTGAGCGAACTGAAGACAAGGCCGAGTTCGTGCTGGCACGAAGCCACCTCGTGGTGGTGCTTGTCGACCTTCATGCCCATGCGCTTCATCGTCGATAGCATTTCCGAGCGGATGTCCTGGGCGTCGTCCACTGGGGGAACCGGGAAGTAGCCGCCCTTGATGCCGGGGCGATGGCCCATGTTGCCCATTTCGTACTCGGTATCGGTGTTCCACGAACCGTCGATCGCGTCGACCTCATAGCCGACCTTGTTCATTTCGACCGAGTAGCGGACATCGTCGAAGATGAAGAACTCGGCTTCCGGCCCCCAGAACGACTCGTCGCCGATCCCGCTGGACTTGAGATAGGCTTCGGCTTTCTCAGCCGTCCCGCGCGGGTCGCGCTCGTAGTGCTCGCCGGTATCCGGCTCCACGACCGAGCAATGGACTGCAAGCGTCGTCTCCGCGAAGAACGGATCCATGTATGCGCTCGAGGTGTCGGGCATCAGCTTCATGTCGGACTGGTCGATCGACTTCCAGCCTGCAATGGAGGAACCGTCGAACATGAACCCTTCCTCAAGGAAGTCCTCGTTCACCTCATCGGCGTGCACGGTCACGTGCTGCAGCTTGCCACGAGGATCCGTGAACCGAATGTCCACGTATTCCACCTCTTCGTCCTTGATCGTCTGCAAGACGTCCTTGTTGCTCATGGAGCG
>VXPN01000560.1:1428-5076 GCA_009839535.1 Boseongicola sp. SB0662_bin_57
ACTCCGACGTCCTGCAGCGCTTCCTTGACCTCATCAAGCTTGAACGGTTTGATGATTGCCTCAATTTTCTTCATGGCGTTACCCCCTTGTGCATCTGGCATCAATCATCATGCGCTACCTGTGCCCGCAATCGCGGCAACCGGAAGTCGCGCCTGGATGGAATGTGCCAAAGGTCCATCTGCCTGTTTTTTGGGCGCTCCGCCTGAAATTCCGCCCGTTTTGAAACGCGGGAACGTCATCCGCAAATCTCGTCGGCCGATTGCTCGCATGCACTTGGCAGGGGGTCAAGTGCAATGGCGGCGGGCGGGAAACGGAACGCGAGACGACGTCGGTTCCCTCCGAATGTGCCTCCGGTCGCGCATGGCATGGACGACGTGCGACGGCCTCTGAACCGCGGTGACCAAGCCTGAAGCAAGGTGTGCCCGAATCGGGCCGCATGGATTCCCGGAATGCATCGGTGAATGCACTGACGATGCGACGATGGAAGCCAAGACGTGACTGTTCAAGTGCGTGCAACTCAATCAGTATGGGCCTGAGGGGCCACCGGAGCGGGGCGATGCATGATCTTGAGCTTCCAGGGGCGAAGAAACCGACGTTTCGCGCGATACGGCCATGACCGTCATTCTGGCCGCCGCGGAAATGCGTGCCGTCGAGCAGGCTGCCATGTCGGGTGGCGAGGTCACGGGGCTTGAGCTCATGGAGCGGGCAGGCCGGGGCGTGGTGCACGCCATCTTCGGGAGATGGCCGGATCTCGCCCGCTCGTCGCATCGTGCACGCGTGCTTTGCGGCCCCGGAAACAACGGCGGCGACGGGTTTGTAGTGGCACGGCTGTTGAAGGCGTGGGGCTGGGAGGTAGAGGTTTCGCTCCTGGGCGCTCCTGACAGGTTGCCGCCGGACGCGAAAACGAATTTCGAGAAATGGCGCGGGCTTGCCGGAACCGATCCCGACCTGGGGACAGGCAAGGCGGATGCTTCCCGCGCGGCCGTGCCGGCTCCGGACCTGTTGGTCGATGCGCTCTTCGGGACGGGGCTGTGTCGGCCGCTCGGATCGCATTTCAGCGATGAACTGCAGCACTGGGGAGGCTTGCCGGCAGAAGGAGGCATTCGTGAAGTGCCAGGCCGGGGACGGCCCTTCCGGGTCGTTTCGGTGGACATCCCGAGCGGGCTTTGCTCCGACAGCGGGCGAGTCCTGGGGGCGAGCATTCGGGCCGACCTGACGGTGACGTTTCATGCGCCCAAACGCGGTCATTTCCTGGATCGGGGCATGGACCTGTGCGGCGTGTTGGAGGTGGTTTCCCTGGGCCTTGATGACCGTTCCCGGACCGTCGCAGAGAACGCCGCTCCCGTCCCCGAGACGGGTGTCCGACTGGCAGGCGCAGGTGCCGACCCAGGCCGGCTGAGGAAAGTCCGCGGTCACAAGTATGATCATGGGCATGTCCTGGTTGTGTCCGGCGGGCCGGGTCGGACCGGTGCCGCCCGGCTTGCTGCGCGTGGTGCGCTTAGAATCGGCGCCGGCCTCGTCACGATTGCCTGCCCGGAAGCGGCGCTCGCAGAAGTGGCAGGCCAGACTACCGCCGTCATGTGCCGCGTGCTGGAGGGTGCCACCGGCATTCGTGAAGCCCTTGAGGACGAGAGACTCTCTGCGCTTTGCCTTGGCCCTGGCCTTGGGGTCGGAAAGGATGCGCGGGCTCTTGTCGAAACGGCCCTTGCCGCTCCCCGGCCGCAAGCGGCGCGGAGTGGAGGAAGCACAAGGCCGAACGGTAGTGCAATCGGGCTGGAAGATGGCCGAATGGGAGGCCGGCCGACCGTCCTCGACGCCGATGCGCTGACCTGTTTCAGGGAGGATCCCGAGATCCTGTTCAGTGCGCTTCACGAGAACTGCGTTCTGACCCCGCATGCAGGCGAGTTCGGGCGTCTGTTCCCCGACATTGCGGAGCGACTCGTGGCTCCTGCGACCGCCGGACCTGCCCATTCCAAGATTGACGCGACGCGCGAAGCGGCCCGGCGCGCGGGATGCACGATCCTCTTCAAGGGTCCGGATACCGTGATTTCGGATTCGGGCGGGCGTTGCGTGGTGAACTCCAGCGTTCGGGAGCGGGATGCGCCGTGGCTCGCAACTGCGGGCTCGGGCGACGTGCTGGCAGGCTTCGTCGCCGGCCTTCTTGCGCGCGGATTTGCGCCCTTGGAGGCGGCCGAGGCCGCAGCGTGGCTGCATGCCGAATGCGCGATTTCGTTCGGGCCCGGGCTTGTGGCCGAGGACTTGCCGGAGGAACTGCCCAAGGTGTTCCGACAGCTTGCCTGATGCCGGACGTCGGGCCGATGCGGTCATGATCCCGATACGTGGAAAATGCGTCGGCCCGATTGTATCCGGCGTTCCGCGCCACTAGGACGGGTGCGAGAAACAAGGGGATGCCGATGCCCGTTCGCAGCGATCTTGCCGAAACCGTCGGAAACACGCCGCTGATCCGGCTGAATGGCCCGTCCGACTCCACAGGCTGCGAGATTCTCGGAAAGGCCGAATTCCTGAATCCGGGTCAGTCCGTCAAGGACCGCGCCGCGCTGTACATCATTCGCGATGCGGTCGCGAAGGGTGCGTTGAAGGCCGGAGGCACGATCGTGGAGGGTACGGCCGGCAACACGGGCATCGGGCTCGCGCTTGTGGGTGCTTCGATGGGATTCCGAACGGTCATCGTGATTCCCGAAACCCAAAGCCAGGAAAAGAAGGACATGATCCAGCTCTGCGGGGCAGAGCTGGTGCAGGTTCCGGCCGTTCCATACAGGAACCCGAACAACTACGTGAAGTACTCCGAGCGCTTGGCGGAGCGTTTGGCCGGGACCGAGCCCAATGGCGCGATTTGGGCGAACCAGTTCGACAACGTGGCGAACCGGCAGGCGCATGTGGAAACCACCGGCCCGGAGATCTGGGAGCAGACCGGCGGCGAGATCGACGGGTTCACTTGCTCGGTCGGTTCGGGCGGAACGCTTGCCGGCGTTGCTCTGGCGCTGCAACCCAGGGGCGTGAAGGTTGGTCTCAGCGACCCGGACGGTTCGGGCCTCTACAAGCTCTACACGGACAGGGATCCGCCCAAAGGCGATTCGATCACCGAGGGGATCGGGCAGAGTCGAATCACGGCCAATTTGGAAGGCTATGTGCCGGACTTCGTGTACAAGGTGCCGGACAGCGAGGCCTTGCCGGTCGTTTTTGACCTTCTCGAGAAGGAAGGCCTTTGCCTTGGCGGGTCGACCGGCATCAACGTTGCCGGCGCGATGCGCCTGGCGCGCGAGATGGGCCCAGGGCACACGATCGTCACCATTCTCTGCGATTACGGAAACCGCTATCAGTCCAAGCTCTTCAACCCGACATTCCTGCGCGAGCGGGGATTGCCGGTACCGTCCTGGATCGGGCGCGACGAGCGCATACTGCCGAAGGTCTACGCTGAATGAGGACACGCCTGAATCGCATTGCGTTCTGGATGGTCCTGGCTTTCTGGACATTGTTGACGTCCCTTGCGGTTGCGCAGGTTGCACCGGAATTCGAGCGGTTTGACCGGTTTGCGGGCGCCGTGGAGACGAGCCTGGACAAGGACCGGCTTTCTGACAGCGGACTCGAGAGTCTCAGGGCTGCCTTGGCCGACTGGAGAGCGGAGTT
>VXPN01000389.1 GCA_009839535.1 Boseongicola sp. SB0662_bin_57
GCTCGGGCTTCGCCCTCGCTCGCTGCTGTTGCACCTCAGAGTGGAACCCGGGCATCGTTTTCTTTGCCGTGGGCATTGTGATCCTGCCCCTGATCCTTGGTGCGTTCTGGATCAAGGTCGTGACCTCGGCGGCGATCTTTGCCCTGGCCGCCAGCGGTGTCGGGCTGATCTATGCGCAATTGGGGCTGATCAACCTGGCGCAGATCGCGCTCATTGGAATCGGCGGCTGGATCGCCCTTCGGCTGAACTACGCGACCGAGCTGCCGGTGACTCTCATCACGCTTCTTGCAGCCATTGCCACAGGGTTCCTGGGGGCCCTTTTCGCATTGCCCGCGCTCAGGATGCGCGGACTGTATTTGGCGCTGGTCACGTTGATGGTCGCCGCAGCCTTTCAAATCGCCTTCAACGCCGTGCAGTTTCCCAACGGGGGCGACGGGTTCCGGGGTGTGGCCCTGCAATCGGCGGGCACTGTGCGCCGCCCGGAAGTGGCCACATCCGACGCGGCCTATCTGGCCTATGCGATGGCTGCTCTCGCACTAGGGTTCCTGTTGATCGAGGCGCACAAGCGCACGGCACCGGGTCGGGCCTGGAAGATGATCCGCATGTCCGAAGCCAATGCGATGGCCGCCGGTGTCAACGTGACTTTCCTCAAGCTCTGGGCATTCGCGCTTTCGGGCGCCTTGGCGGGCACGTCAGGGGCGTTGCTGGCCGGCGCGCTTCGGCAACTCGACGCGCGCAGTTTCAGCGCAGTGGAAGGCATCCTGCTCTTCGCGCTCTCGGTCGTGGGAGGCGTCCATTCCTGGTTCGGTGCCGTGCTTGCCGGTGTTCTCTACAAACTGCTGCCAGCGCTCTTCAACAATCTCGGCATTTCATCGGATGCGGCGCTCATAGTGTTCGGCGCGGCGCTCCTGCACGCGATCATGACCGCCCCCCGCGGACTCGCCGGGCAACTTGGCGGACTGTTCCAAGGAAGGGCCAAGGCATGATCGATGTCTCGAACCTGAGCGTGAAATACGGGGGAGTGGTGGCACTTGACCATGTGAGCCTCCACCTCACCGACGGTGTCATTGGCCTGATCGGGCCGAATGGCGCAGGCAAGACGACACTCATCAACGCAATTTCCGGCTTTGCGCCGGTGGTCGGCGGAACCATTGGCGTGAACGGGTGCGACCTTTTGACGATGGCGCCCCACGCGCGGGCGCGCTGGGGCCTCGCCCGGTCGTTTCAACAGGTGCAGACGGTGCCGGATCTGACTGTCGAGGACCATCTGCTGGCCGTTCTGGATGCCAAGGGTCTGCCCCGAGCCGGCCGCGCAGCCGAAATCGATCACGCGCTCGGGTTTCTCGACATCGCGCATATCCGCAACACCGAGGGGCGCGACCTGAACCAGTTCGAGGCGCGGATGACCGAGATCGGCAAGTGCCTTGTCGGCGGGCCACGCATGGTGCTTCTGGATGAACCCGGCGGGGGCCTCAGCGATATCGAAATGGTGCGCCTGCGTCGGGCCATTACGAGGATTCACGCTGAATTCGGCGCACAGGTGCTGCTGGTGGATCACGATGTGGACCTGATTCGCGATGTCTGTTCCGTCACCGCCGTCCTCGATTTTGGCAAGCTGATCGCGTACGGTCTCACGTCCGAGGTTCTGGCGAATGAAGTCGTGAGAGCGGCCTATTTGGGGAGATGACCCAATGACTTTGTCCATTCGCGATCTGAAGATCGAAACCGCCACCCGCGACGTCGTCAATGGCGTCTCCCTCGATGTGCCAGAAGGCCAGATCATCGCGCTTCTGGGCCCCAATGGCGCAGGCAAGAGCGAGCTTGTGCTTGGCGTCGCCGGGGTGATGCCTTCGACGGGAAAAGTCAGCATCGGCGAAACGGATCTTTCGGCCGCAAATGCGCAAACCGTTCGCGCCGCCGGTGTCGCCGCCGTTCCCGAAGGCCACCAGACGCTGGCAGGACTGTCAGTCAGAGACAACCTGCGTGCCGCGGGTCCACACCTTGACGACACTGAGCTGGCCGAACAGATGGACTATGCGCTTGAGGTCTTTCCGGAATTGAAGGCCCTTCTGGACCGCCGCACCGGGACTCTCTCGGGTGGTCAGCAGCAGATGGCGGCGATTGCACAGGCGCTGGTCAGCCGCCCCCGCATTCTCTTGATCGACGAGATGTCGCTGGGACTGGCTCCGGTAGTGATCGAGCGCCTGATTGAAGTGGTGCAGAAGCTCCGCGCTGACGGGCTGGGCATTCTGCTGATCGAACAATTCACGCAGCTGGCGCTTGGAATCGCGGACCGGTGCCATGTGATAAGCCAGGGCAGGCTTCAGTTTTCGGGCGAACCCAACGACTTGCGTCAAGACAAGGGCCTGCTCGAACGGGCCTATCTTGGATGAAGGCCGTTGCTGTCGTTCCTTGGCGGGCTGCGATCTTGGCAGGAGTCAGTGCGAAACGGCCGGTCAGGATGGGGCGTTGCCCGCAATGGCATTTCCTTGAGGACTCGTGCCTGTCCGTTGCGGGCGGCCCCTGCCGTTTCGGGATCTTGTCACGATCAGCGACGGGTAGATGGCGTGCATTCCCCTGAACGCGACGGATCCCCTGCACGAGTTCTATGGGCATGGAGCCAGTCGTAGTGCGGCTTCATCCGCCGATGAATCTGCTGGATGCGCGGTGGCATATCCGCTAGGTCCACGTAGTTCCTTCGCTGGGGCGTAAGTCCCGTCGAGCGTGCGAGGTTTGCGTGAAACGAGCCGCCATCCCACCAGCTGTGCGCCGACGGTTCGCCGCCCGCCTCCCAGGACAGCGCTTCCGGAACGAAGGGAATCCCGACCGCGTTGCAGAACGCCCTGACCATTTCCGCCGGACGTTCCAAGAGGTCGTCGCTGTCAATGACAGGAGGCGCCCTGCCCTCAAGTGCACTCACCAGATCGTAGAGCGCCCGCAATTCAGGGAAGCCGACTTCGCCCTCGTGGACGTCGGGCCACTTGTCGAATAGCGACGTAATGGTCTTTGCGGGATCGCGTATGAGAAATGCATGCGTGAATCTGGACAGAAACTCGGGATTCCACATGTGGCTGATGTAGTGGGGGAAGTCCTTGAGGAATACGGGACCCCTCTCCGCGCGGGCCTGGATGTCTTCCCAGGCGCTCTCAAGCGTAAGGCCCGGGGTGGTCTTCGCCCCCGGCTCGAAGCGATGCCAAAGCGGAGATTCGCCCTGGTACCATGCCTCGCCGAACGGTTCGTGGAGGCAGTCAAAGTCGCCGCGCTGGCGCATCATCCACTCAAAGGCGGTCGACGTGGACCGGGGCACGGCCCAGAGGGCAAGAATCCTATGCATGGCAAGCCTGCTCAAGGCACGGGGGCATGGCCAAGGACGGGCCGGGCAATGTTTCCGCCGGATTGCCGCAAACCGCCATCTCCGGCGCAATCCCCATGCCGACGCGTTCAGTCACGCAGGCTCTCCAGCAACCGACCCTGTGGCGTCGCCGGAGCAAGGCCCAACGTCTTGAAGACGCGCCAGTAGAGCGCAGCATCGTGCCCGACGACGGGCTTTCCGAGTCGTCCTTCCAGTTCTCGTGCAAGATGAACCGGCCTTTGCGGCAGCCCGTTCGGTCCGGACCGGAAATTGCACATGCCATTGATCAGGTACGCATCCGCGGACGGCGCCTGCTCTGCAACATGCTCGAAGCTCCTGAATGCCAGATCGCCGTCAAAGACCCATCGGCAGGCATTGATCTCTTCCTGGCTTTCGAACCAGCCCTGGTCGCGAAAGTTGCCTGCCCAGAGCACGTCGAAGCCCGCATCCTTCAGGAAGTCTCTCGTCCCCTGCCACCAATCCGGCCAGTGATAGGCGGCATTCAACGCGACCTTTTCGACGTTGAGCGCGCGCAATGCCTCCACCATTGCATAGCCCGCCATGTGAAACGCGAGGCCGTACCTGTCGGACAATGCGCTGCAATGGTCGCGGATGCCATCGACGCCAAGACCTGACGCGTGGACCCAGTTCGATCCGACCTGCGCCGCGACATCGGCGCCGTTTCTGGCCATGCAGTGGCAGAAGTCGTCCATCATGCCGAAATTGGCCTTCCGCTGGTCAAGGCCGTGGGCATAGTCGGGCACATGGAGCATCCAGCCGTGGACGCCCACGGTGTCCGGCGCCATCCGGAGAAAGTCCGAAGGCGCGGCGTCGTAGTCGAAGGGCGGGCAGGTGAAACCCACCTGATGCGGGAAGAGCTTGTGCCCTGCCTGCCATGTTTCGGGCATCTTCACGACCCGGCATCCCTCGGCGGCGCGTCGAAGTCCAGGCAACCTGGCAAGGCATCCAGGTCATCCAGCCAGGACGCGCGGGAACGCAGCACGACCTGTGCGGTCGGCCGGTAGTCCAGTCTCTCATCCAGGGTCGCGGCATGGATGTGGATTTCGCCGGGCCATTTCCCGGACCGGAAATACAGCCGGGTGCCGCAGTTCCGGCAAAACCCGCGCTGCGTGCCCCGAGAGCTTTCGAAGTGATTGACGTCTCCCGTCCAGGCAACGGACTCGGGCGCGAGCCCGACGAAGGCGGTGAAGGGCGACGAGGTCGCGCGTCGGCAATCCTCGCAGTGGCAGACCAGGTTGCGCGTGACCGGCCCGGCTGAGGACCACGAGACCCGGCCGCACAGGCAATGCCCGGTCAGCACGGTCATTTCATTTTCCAATGGCGGTGACTGCACGCCGCCAAACCGGCCCCTGGAGCCGAATCGGCATGCGCCGTCGGCACGGGCGGCACGGGGGCGGCGCTAAGCATCCACGCCCTCGCGCATCCACCGCTGCAGATGCATGACCGAGTGCTCGGAGTTGACGCCGCATCTCGGATCGATCACCAGCGGTCCCGGCGCATAGCCGCGCGACCGAAGGCCTCGCTGCACGGACTCAACCAGACGAATGTCCTCTTCGACCGTCGTCTCCCTGTCCTGCCGGGCAAGGTCGAGAATCACGTCGCTCGCCTCCCCGTCAACCGCATACCACCCGCGCCAGACCACGACTCGTTCCACGTCGAGCGGACGCCAGTGATAGGTGTTGAGCACGTTTCCCGGATAGGCC
>VXPN01000274.1:0-1580 GCA_009839535.1 Boseongicola sp. SB0662_bin_57
GGGGCGCGGTTGAACACCGCGCCCTTCGCTTCTGCGTAGATCGGCACCCAGGACTGGTCATCGGGCAAAGCGCCGGAAGAGCGCGTCGCCCGGCGGTGCCGGACAGACAGGGGGGACAGGTTCGCCATGGCGACGATGACGGACCCGCCGCGTGAAAGCTTCAAGCTTTCAATGCTCATCTACGATACGCGATACCGGTCGCTTACAATCCAGGTCATCGCGTTGTTCGCCTTCATGCTCCTCGTGGCATGGATCATTTCAAATACCGTCCAGAATCTCGCCAGTCTCGGCAAGGAGGTTGAATTCGGCTTCTTCAGCGAACCGGCGAGCTACGACATCAACCAGAGGCTTCTGGACTACACGAGCCGCGACACGCATCTGCGTGCGTCATTCATAGGGCTTCTGAACACGCTGGTCGTCGCGGTCCTGGGCTGCATCACCGCAACGATCGTCGGTGTCTTTGTCGGCGTCGCGCGCCTGTCCAGGAACTGGCTGATCGCGCGCATCATGACCGTTTATGTCGAGATGTTCCGCAATGTGCCCGTGCTGCTCTGGATCGTGTTCGCGATGGCGATCCTGATCGAGAGCCTGCCGTCCCCGCGCGCCTTCAGGGGAGAGAACGCCACGCAGTCCCTGATCCTGAATGACAGCGTCGCGATCACGAATCGTGGCGTCTACGTGCCGGAGGCGCTGTTTTCCCGAAGCCTTGGCGACGTGCGCCTGTTCGGCGAAAGCTCCCTGCGCTTCGACATATCGCTTGACCTGATCGCGATCATTGCCGTTCTTGCTGTCTCGATCTTCGCCTTTCGCCGCATCCGGACCTGGGCCGAACGTGTCCAGAACGAGACCGGAAGCAGGCCGGCGACCTGGCACTTCCAGATCGCCGTGCTCGTCGTCCCGACAGTCATCCTTCTTGCGGCACTTGGGTTCCATCTTGGAAAGCCTGAACTGAAGGGTTTCAACTTCGCGGGCGGAACCCATCTCAGGAACTCGCTCATTGCGCTCTGGATTGCGCTGTCGCTCTACACGGCGGCGTTCATTGCCGAGATCGTGAGGGGCGGGATCCTCGCGATCTCGAAAGGCCAGACCGAGGCGGCCGGTTCGCTCGGTCTCAGGCCCAACCGAATCATGAGCCTCGTCATTCTCCCGCAGGCGCTCCGCGTGATCATACCGCCGTTGATCTCGAACTACCTGAACCTGACCAAGAACTCGTCGCTGGCCATTGCGGTCGGTTACCTGGACATCACGGGCACGCTCGGCGGGATCACCCTGAACCAGACCGGACGGGAGCTGGAATGCCTCCTGCTTCTCATGCTCATCTACCTGTGCATTTCGCTGACGATTTCGGTGTTCATGAACATTTACAACAAGAGAGTTGCGCTGGTGGAGCGATGACGTGAGCGATACTTCATTTGTCCGCACGGAAATGCTGGCCGAGCAGGATCCCCCGCCTACATCGGTAGGCGTGATCGGATGGCTGCGCGCCAACCTGTTCCCGAACTGGTGGAACGCAATCCTGACCGTGCTCTGTCTTGCCGCGATCTGGTATGTCCTGTCAGGTCTTCTGGGCTGGACGCTCC
>VXPN01000274.1:1680-5069 GCA_009839535.1 Boseongicola sp. SB0662_bin_57
CTCTGTCTTGCCGCGATCTGGTATGTCCTGTCAGGTCTTCTGGGCTGGACGCTCCAGTCCGTCTGGAACGCCGGATCCCTGAACGAATGCCGCGAGGTCATGATCGAGACGTGGGGCAGCACACATGGTCATGCCTGCTGGGGCGTGATCAACGATCGCTGGCTGCAGCTCCTCTTCGGGTTCTATCCGCCTGAACTGTACTATCGGCCGATCCTGGCATTGCTGCTGCTGATCGCGGCGCTCGCACCGGTCCTCTTTGCCGACAAGGTGTCGCCAAGACTCCTGTACGTTACGGCAGCATATCCGTTCCTGATGCCCTGGCTGATGTGGGGTGGATCCATCTGGACGCCGGTCGGCGTCGCTGCGGGCTTTGTCGTGGCCTATTTCGTCGGCCGCGTCCTTCGCGGGACGGTGCCGGGGCTCGTCCTTGGCATCCTTTCCGCCATCATCTGGTGGATGCTCTGGTTTGGATTTCCCGTTCAGACGGAGGTTCTGGCTGCAGGGCTGGGCGAAGGCCTTGCCGCGATTTCACCTGACACCGCCCCGTTCTGGCTGGAGACCGTCGAGTCCCGGAAGTTCGGCGGATTCATGCTCTCCGTCATGATCGGCGTCGTGGCCATCGGGTGCTCGCTGCCTTTGGGAATCCTTCTCGCCCTCGGGCGCCAGTCGAACATGCTCATCGTCAAGGCGATCTGCGTGGGATTCATTGAATTCATCCGTGGCGTGCCGCTGATCACGCTGCTTTTCGTGGCGTCGACACTCCTCAACATCTTCCTGCCGCCAGGCACGGATTTCGACATCATCCTGAGGGTGATGATCATGGTCACCCTGTTTGCGGCCGCCTACATGGCCGAAGTGATCAGGGGCGGGCTTGCAGGCCTCCCGACGGGCCAGTACGAAGGCGCGGATTCGCTCGGACTGAACTACTGGCAGGCGCAGCGGCTGATCATCATGCCGCAGGCGCTCAAGATATCGATCCCCGGCATCGTTTCGACGTTCATCGGGATCTTCAAGGACACCACGCTGGTCTCGATCATCGCGCTCCTTGACCCGCTGGGACTTTCGAACTCGATCCGTGCGGACACCGACTGGAACGGCATCTATTGGGAACTGTTCGCGTTCATTGCGCTGTTGTTCTTCATCGCCTGTTTCGGCATGTCCCGATACTCCATGTACCTTGAGCGCAAGCTCAAGACCGAAAACGACTGAAGGAGGCTGACTATGGCCGAGAGCATCCACGACACCGTGGTCGAGCGCGAGATCGACCGAAGAAAGATGCGGGTCTCCGACGAGGTTGCGATCCAGATCACGGGCATGAACAAGTGGTTCGGCATGTTTCACGTTCTGCGGGACATAGACCTGACCGTGAACAAGGGCGAACGCATCGTGATTTGCGGCCCGTCCGGGTCGGGCAAGTCCACGCTCATTCGTTGCATCAATCGCCTGGAAGAGCATCAGACGGGGCAGATCATCGTCGAGGGCACGGAACTGACAAGCGACCTCAAGAACATCGACAAGATCCGGTCCGAGGTCGGGATGTGCTTCCAGCACTTCAACCTGTTCCCGCATCTCACGATCCTGGAAAACTGCACCTTGGCTCCGATCTGGGTGCGCAAGATCCCGAAGCGGGAGGCCGAGGAAACGGCGATGCACTTTCTCGAGAAGGTCAAGATCCCGGAGCAGGCCGAAAAGTACCCGGGCCAGCTTTCCGGCGGCCAGCAGCAGCGGGTCGCGATCGCGCGCAGCTTGTGCATGCGGCCGCGGATCATGCTTTTCGACGAGCCGACATCCGCCCTTGATCCGGAAATGATCAAGGAGGTGCTGGACACCATGATCGAGCTTGCAGAAGAGGGCATGACCATGCTCTGCGTAACCCACGAAATGGGCTTTGCCCGGCAGGTCGCGAACCGGGTCATCTTCATGGACGACGGCCAGATCGTGGAGCAGAACGAGCCGGAAGAGTTCTTCAACAATCCGAAATCGGATCGCACGAAGCTGTTTCTGAGCCAGATTCTCGGCCACTGACGCGAGAGGCCTTCGTCCCGGCGCCTCCGCCGATCCGCGGTCGCCCGCAGGCGGCGTCAGTGTTTCGTGCTGGCGTCACTTCAGTTCGCGGGGCACGACGAAATCCAGGATCCTGCCGCTGCCCCAGCGTACCTGCGCCCAGCTTTCGCGTTCGAACTCGATCACGGCCGTTGCGGCCGTCGGATAGTCATTGAACCTGTCATGCCTGGGGGGCTGCACGACGATCCGGTTTGCGAAGTCGGCGAATCCCGGGTTGTGGCCGATCAGCATGACCCTGGCGGCGGCCTGTTCGCGCAGGACTTCCAGAATGGTGCCTGCGCCCGCGTGAAAGAGTGCCGTGTTATGTTCCAGCACTGTTGCCTCGGGCATGGCTGATGCCATGCCTTCCCATGTCTCCACGGTGCGCCTTGCACCCGAAGCAACGACGACTTCCGGCACGTGTCCGCGCTCGATCAGCCACTGCCCGATCAGCGGCGCCGACTTCCGTCCCCGTCCGCTCAGGCTGCGGTCAAAGTCGTCCAGGGTGGGATCGTTCCATGATGATTTCGCATGTCGCGTCAGGATGAGCGTGAGTGTCACGGATGAAATGCCTTCATGTGATGGGCCGACTGTATCTCCATTCTGGGATAATTGCGTCCCAGTGGGCAAGAGCGGCGCACGGCGCATCCACGAGACATGCAATCCTGGCCTGCGTCAGTTTCAAGATAGGCATGGCAGGCCGGAAGATCATAGCGGTCTCTGACAAGCGCCGAGACCGGACAGGCCGAGAGGCAGGGTTTCGCCTTGCATGCATCGCAGGGACGGGCTGGCGGATTCGGAAGTTCCAGCAGCTTGGGCAGCAGAACGGCACCCCTGTATGACACGAAGAGGCCTGCGCGGGCATGAACCAGCAGCAAGACCGGCGAGACAAATGCCTGCCCGCTCCTGAGCGCCCAGCGGGTGAATGGTCGTGCCGGCGTTCCGAAGGGGAGCAGTGCCTCGCCACCTGCGTTCGCCGCGATTCGCTTGACCACGCGCGCGGACCAGCGGTCCAGGGGATCGGGCTCGCCGTCGCAGAATTCGGGAGATGCCGTCACATGGGGCCAGAATCCGGGTTCGGCGGGGCCGAGGAGCACGATGGTTCCCTCCCCGATGCCGTCATCGGGTTCCGCGTGAAGCAGGCCGAACACATCCAGTCGTTCCGAACGGGCCGCCTTCGTCACCTCCTTGATCATCATGGGTTGCCAGCCGATGGCTCCCAACGGGCATCGACGTTTTCGAGGTGGCAAGAGTGGCCAGAAGCGGTCATTTCGCCGGACCGGACAGCAATTCCACCATGCGGTCCCGCATCACGAACTTCTGCGGCTTGCCCGAGATGGTCATCG
>VXPN01000480.1 GCA_009839535.1 Boseongicola sp. SB0662_bin_57
CGACTTCGTCGATGCTGTCCGTCGAGATGCCGGCATCCTTCAGGGCGGCCCGGCAAGGCTTGATCGATTTCTTGATCAGGTCGCCTACAAGGCTCTCCAGCTTTGCGCGGGTCAGCTTGATGACCATGTGGAGCGGCGTTCCCGAGCCTGGATCCATCGAGATGAACGGCTGGTTGATCTCGGTCTGGGTGGAGCTCGAAAGCTCGATCTTTGCCTTTTCGGCTGCCTCCTTCAGGCGCTGAAGCGCCATCTTGTCGGCAGTCAGGTCAACACCGTGCTCTTTCTTGAACTCCTCGGCCAGGTAGTTGACGACCCGCATGTCGAAGTCCTCGCCGCCGAGGAACGTGTCGCCGTTCGTGGACTTAACCTCGAAGAGGCCGTCATCGATCTCAAGGATGGTGATGTCGAAGGTTCCGCCGCCAAGGTCATAGACGGCAATGGTTTTCGTCTCTTTCTTGTCGAGACCGTAAGCCAAGGCCGCAGCGGTCGGCTCGTTGATGATCCGCAGCACTTCGAGCCCGGCGATCTTGCCGGCGTCCTTCGTTGCCTGACGCTGCGCGTCGTTGAAGTAGGCCGGCACGGTGATGACGGCTTGCGTGACGTCCTCGCCAAGGTAGCCCTCGGCGGTTTCCTTCATCTTCTGGAGGATGAATGCCGAGATTTGCGAAGGCGAGTACTTTTCGCCACCCGCCTCGACCCAGGCGTCCCCATTGCCGCCATCCACGATGGCATATGGCACGATCTTCTTGTCTTTCGTCACCTCTGCATCGTCGACACGACGCCCGATCAGGCGCTTGACCGCGAAGACGGTGTTCTCTGGGTTCGTGACTGCCTGCCGCTTGGCTGGTTGCCCTACAAGCCGCTCCTTGTCGGTGAACGCGACGATTGAAGGGGTGGTTCGCGCGCCTTCGGCGTTTTCTATCACCCGGGGCTGGGACCCATCCATGATGGCGACGCAGCTGTTCGTGGTACCCAGGTCAATACCGATAACTTTGCCCATTCCTGTGTCCTCTTTCTTTCGGCGATTTCCGGAAAATCGGCCCGGTTCGGCACCGATCTTCCATCCCATGAGTCGTGACGCATCAAGGGCGATCACGGGTTCGTGGGGGTATATAGGTAGGGGCCGCTGCGCCTGCAAGCATGTCAGGACGGCGAATTTGCAATGCGCATGTACCGAAAGCGAAGGGAATTGCATGCGTGCGTGACCATCGGGTCATCGGGACATGATTTGGTTGACTGGAACGATGGAACATGACGCTTGCGGCGCAAGCCGGAAGGGCGGGTCTCCCGCCGATCTTCGACACGGCCTTGCGCGGCCACGCCGCGAGGCCCGTCTGCCAGAGGGCCATGCAGAACGAGATGCCGGGATTGCCGCGTCTGCAAGGCGAGGTGTCTGCGTTGGCAACTCCGCTGACCCGTGAAATCAGTGCGGGAGAGACCCGGTGGTCACTCACGCATATGGCTCCCAAAGCGAACACGATCCAGCGAACCGGAACGCCGGCTTGCGCCCGGGCTGCCGACGCCAGAGCGTTCATCAAGAACGACCTGGAACAAGGGACGTGCGGCCCGTCAGGGCGCATTCGCGCCTTTGGTGCACGCGGGATGGCCATCGCCGTTTCGTGCCCAATGGAACGTTTCGTCCATCTTGCTATATTGCCCGCATGTCGAGGACCCCGTTGGATGTAAATGGCGTCAGGATATGGAAGGGGCTTCTTTCCTCAGACGTGCAGCGCGAAATGGTGAGCGACCTGCGCGACGTCGCCACAGTTGCGCCCTTTCGCAGGTATGAAACGCCCGGCGGCAAGAAGATGTCGGTGAGAATGAGTGCCGCCGGAAAGGTCGGCTGGATCACGGACCGCGCCGGATACAGGTACGATGCGCTCCAGCCGGACGGCGAAGCCTGGCCGGAGATGCCTGCCACGGTGCTCGGTGTCTGGTCGGCGGCATCGGGCGTTGAGCGGATGCCGGACTCATGCCTCGTCAACTTCTACGGCGAGGGAGCGAAGATGGGAATGCACCAGGACCGGGACGAGGCCGATTTGAATTGGCCGGTCGTCTCGATTTCGCTCGGAGATGACGCGCTGTTAAGGATCGGGCAGGCGGCCCGTGGCGGTTCGACGCGATCCATCTGGCTGAATTCCGGCGATGTGGCCGTGCTGTCGGGTGCAGCGCGGCTGGCATATCACGGCATTGACCGGATTCGGTTCGGCTCGTCATCCCTTCTGCCCGATGGCGGTCGGATCAACGTCACCATGAGGGTGGCGGGGTAGGTCAGAATGGCCGCTGGACCCGTGCTGACGCCTCGTTCTGCATGGCCCTGGCAGACGGGCCTCGCGGCGCGGCCGCGCAAGGTCGTGTCGAAGACCGGCGGGAGACCCGCCCTTCCGGCTTGCGCCGCAAGCGTCATGTTCCGTCGTTCCAGTCAACCAAATTGTCCCGATGACCCGATGGTCACTCACGTGTATGATCCCCGAACACTTCGATAGGGGAGCGCGGTGGAATCCTTGTTGAATGCCGATCGGGACGTTCTGGTCTCAACCATGCGACGCTTGGCGATTCAGGGCGGCGAGGCCATCATGGAAATTTATCGACGTGACGGTCTCGCGGTCAGGAAAAAGCAGGATTCGTCGCCGGTTACGGAAGCGGACGAGGCTGCAGACAGGCTGATCGCAGCAGGGCTGAGGGCCGGCTTCCCGGATCTGCCTCTGGTCACCGAGGAGCAGTCCGCGACCCACGACCTGTCAGTCGGGACATTCCTGATCGTTGACCCGCTGGACGGAACAAAGGAGTTCGTGCAGCGCAGGGGCGATTTCACGGTGAACATTGCATTGGTCGAGGACGGGAGTCCGACATTGGGCGCTGTCTATGCGCCGGCGAAGAGACGGCTGTTCATGACCTTGCCGGAAGGCGGAGCGATCGAGGAAGCGGGGGATCTGGACGCGGACAGGCCTGGCGACATGCGTCCCATCAGGGTCGCTGAACCGGACAACGCGGCGTTGCGTGTGGTGGCATCGAAATCGCACAGGGACCGGGCAACGGACGACTACATTGCGAGGTACGAAGTGGCAGACCTGGTGAGCGCCGGCTCGTCGCTCAAGTTCTGCCTTGTGGCGACGGGAGAGGCGGACTTCTATCCGCGGCTCGGCCCGACGATGGAGTGGGACACAGCCGCCGGCCACGCCGTTCTCGCCGCTGCCGGAGGGCACGTGGTCCGGAAGGAGACGCACGAGCCTCTCGCCTATGGCAAGCCGTCCTTTCGAAACCCGTTCTTCCTGGCTCATTCGCCCGGCGTGGTCCTTGCGGTCGAATGAACGGGCTGTCCGGGCGGCACGAGGGCGACCTGACCGACTCGGCTTTGCATGGTTCCGGAATTTCCGGTCCAAGAACCTCGGAATGCGGTTGCGCACGCTATCTGGCCGGGTGAGTCATGATGTCCACTGCACACCCGCAAGCCGAAAAGGCCGGCAACGTGGCTTCCAAGGCGCATTGAGGCGCCCTTTGCCACGCGCAAGCGCCATGCCGCCGGTGCCAGTCTGCGAAGCTGCGACCAGCTTTCATGACTAGGCGGACCGTGCGGGCCCTTGCCAGCGCGGGGACAGCGACCCTGCGAATTCCTGCGACTGGATCACGGAGCAGATTGGGAGGGACGCGCGGCACGAATTCTCCGCGGAGCGACCGGAACGTGTTGCGGCTCAGGCGGCCTTGTCGCGCGGCTGTTCGGCAAGAAGAGTGTGCAACGTGGCCGGATCCGCATTTGCGCGAAGCTTGGTGCAAAGGTCGGCGTCGCGCATGGAACGCGACACCACTGCCAGCGCCTTCAGGTGCTCCACGCCCGCATCCTCGGGTGCCAGAAGCGCGAAGACGAGATCGACCGGCTGCTTGTCGACGGATTCGAACTCGAGGGGACGTTCGATCTGAACGAAGAGGCCTCGAACGGTTGTCAGTTCGGCCAGGCGGGCATGCGGCAAGGCCACGCCCTGCCCAACCCCGGTCGGACCCAAGGCTTCCCGTTCCTGAAGCGCTGACGCCACGTCAGCCGGATTGAGGCCATAGGCAATGGATGCAAGATCCCCGATTTCGTGAAACAGCCGCTTCTTGCTGCTGGCCGAGGCAATGTGCCTGACCGCTTCCGGGTGGAGGATCTTTGCTACGTTCATCTCGAACCGGTCCCCTTGGCAGCGGCTGGCCGCGTCGCCCTAGTTCGGGTCGATCCAGCCAATGTTTCCGTCATCCCGGCGATACACGACATTGACGCCAGCTTCCTGCCGTTCGTTCCGAAAGACCAGCACCGGAGCGCCAGCAAGCTCCATCTGCATCACCGCTTCTCCGACGGATAGCGACGGAATCTTCGTTTCCATCTCTGCGATGATGATCGGTTGAAGCGAGTCAGGTTCCGATTCGTCGTGTCCGTCGGACGACGCGAGGATATAGGCCGAGGCGTCCTGAAGTTCAACAGGCCGTTCGCGGCGATGATCCTTCAATCGCCGCTTGTACCGCCGGAGCTGCTTTTCGGCCTTGTCGCAGCTGCGTTCGAAAGCGGCGTATATCTCGTGGTCGTGGCCTCGGGCCTGAACGGTGAGTCCGGTCGAAAGATGGATCAGGATTTCACAGACAAATTCGTGGCCGCTCTTCGAGAACACGACGTTCGCATCGGTCGGTCTCCCCGCGTACTTGCCCACGACTTCGTCGAGGGATGTCTTGACATGCGCTTGAAGTGCCTCGCCGATCTCGATCTTCTTGCCGGTGACCTGATACTGCATGAACCTCTCCTGAAATGGTGCGGACCGCCACCTGTCAGGCGGCGGTCGTCCTGGACAACAAACTACATATGAAGCGACCCGACGGCATTGAAGAGGCGCAGCGCTTGCGCACAGGGATTCACGACGGACCGCATTCGCCACCGGTTCGATTCGGTGCAGAAGGCGTGGAGGGCGTTGCCGCTGTCAACCTCACGTCCCGTCATGCCATCCGAAACTCCTGGCCCAGGAAGATGCGGCGGACCTTTTCGTCAACGATGACTTCGTCCGCGCTTCCACTCATCAGCACCGTGCCATCGTGGAGGATGT
>VXPN01000162.1 GCA_009839535.1 Boseongicola sp. SB0662_bin_57
TTGATCTTGCCAGATGGATTTCCGGCGAGGAACCGGAGGAACTGACCGCCATGGGAGCGGTATTGGTCGATCCGGGATTCAAGGAGATCGGGGAATGCGATACCGCCATCATATCAATGCGCATGCGAAACGGCGCCCTCTGTCGCTTCGACTTCAGTTGGAGAGCCGCATACGGGCAGGACGAACGCATCGAGATTCACGGGTCTCATGGATTGTTGACAAGCCATCAGGATCCAGTGGGAACGATCGTGCATGCCGCTGGCCGACGCGTGCGGACGGGAAACAGGCTTGCGACATGGCAAGAGCGCTTTGCGGGGTCCTACAAGGCGGAACTCGATGCCTTCCTGTCCGTGCTGATCTCAGGCCGAGAGCATTCGGTGCTTGCTACATTGAACGATGGGTTGATGGCGCAGCGCATTGGTGAAGCAGCCAGGACCTCCGTGGCGAATCGCGCAACGTCGAAATTCGATAGTTGATGAACGACAATGCTTTCAGGGCCATCGCTGGCCTCCTAGGGGTCGCTACGGGCTGACCTGCGGAACAACTTTCCCGGGTTTGCCGGACGCTCCGACAAGTGGTCCGGGCTGTGCCGAGATCGTGCGCGCCTACGGCGCTGAAGCGCTCGTTTCTCGCCAGGTCGGTTCACGACGCCGCGTGGAGGCAATTGCGGGACATGCCGGGCGGCAAGGCTGCAAGCGCCGGTGGCTCGTGGTCCTCGTCGACCTGCGCAGCACCTTCCGGAGATGCGGCGGATGCGGGGCGGAGCCCGACGGGCCGGAGACGGTGCGGGACAGGGTGCACGGCTGCGACCCTGTCCTCGGCCGCCACGTCAACGTCGCCCGCACCGTGCTGCAACTTGTCCAGGGGCCGGGACCGACCTCGGTCGCGAAGCGTGCGGGTTGCCGCGTAGCTTGGCCGACAAGCCGTGGCCTTCGGGCGACGGAGCGTTCACTGCAAGTGACAGGCCCGCGGTGCCGGGCATTCCGATGATCAATGACGCGACACTCGCAACAGGGCACTTGAACATCCTGGACATCCATTCGCTGGGCAAAGACTTGTCTCACGTTTCGACCTGATGCAGTTTATGCAACTGAGGAGAATTTTGCCGTTGCATGCACGAGGGACAGGAATGTCATTTCAACCGCTTTCTGAGGTCAGAGACACCCTGAACATTCAGTGGTACCGCTCGAAGATGCCGCCGGCGCGCTTTCGCGAGCTGTCCAGGCGCAGTGACCGGAAAGGCTGGATCCAGGCCGGAGGCCATTTCGGCCTGTTCTGCATGACGGGGACGGCGGTCTATCTGACTTGGGCGCAAGGCCTTTGGATCCCTTTTTGCGTGGCGCTTTTCGCCCATGGAACGTCTGCGTCGTTTTTCCGTGGCACCGCGGTGCACGAGCTCGGCCACGGGACGGTGTTCCAGACCAAATGGCTCAACAGCTTCTTCCTGTACCTGTTCAGCCTGATCAGCTGGTGGAATCCATTCGACTATGCGGCCAGCCACACGCATCACCACCGCTACACCTTGCACCCGGAGGGCGACCGGGAGGTCCTGCTTCCCGTGCATCCGAACGTGGGCCGTACGTTTCTCCTGCAGATGTTCACCGTCAATTTGCTGACCCAGCCGGGACGTACCTTCGGCAAGGGCGGGATACTGTCGACGATCTGGCTCACGGCTTTGGATGCGTTGGGCAGGAATGGCTCGACAGACATCCCCGCCAACGAATGGCTTGAGGCGCTCCACAGTGACCAGCCCGCCCAGCACAGGAGTTCAATTCGTTGGTCCCGCTTTCAACTGGCGTTCCATTCGGCGGTGCTGGTCGTGGCGATTCCAACCGGTCTCTGGGTCCTGCCGCTAATTGTCACCATTCCCAGCTACATCGCCAACTGGCTGAGCTATGCCGTGGGCCTGACGCAGCATTGCGGCCTTATGGAGAACACGACGGACTTTCGAAAGAGCACTCGGTCCATCCGATTGCCGAAATCCGTCGAGTTCCTCTATTGGCGCATGAACTGGCATATCGAGCATCACATGTATGCTGGCATTCCGTGCTACAACCTGCCGGCCTTGGCTGCGGAAATCAGGGACGACTTGCCTGAACCGCGCAGCCTGCGAGGGGCATGGCGTGAGATGCTCGATACATGGGAACGACAGAAAGCGGACCCTGATTACGCCTTCGACACGCCATTGCCGGCGACTGCCAGGACAGAGATACAACGGACTGTGGACATCGAGGAAACCTCGATTGGTGACTTGGCGCCCAAAGGGCTCGCATGAGAGTGCCGCTCAATCAGGAACCAGGAGAAGCTGAGCGACGCGCATCCGCGGCCGGGATGCCAGGTCTTCGCTTTGCAGAAATGCCTTTGCGGACTTGCGCACCCCGAAAGACGTCAGAATGTCTCTGCCGAGTTGATGTTGGCGCCGATCAGGCCAAGCGCGATGCCGTTGATGTGGAAGAGTCGCAATATGGATGCAAGCGGATCTCTGCAAAGGCTGAACTCCCCTCCGTCCTCTCGCCGAATCGGACTCTAGTGACTATTTTCATCGGGCCGGGCGGCGTTCTCGCCCGGTGCGATGCGTGAGCGGACAGGCAAAATGCTGAGAGTCTTGGGGATCTTCCTGCTGATTGCTGTTGGCGGCCCGTCCTTGGCGCGTCAGCCTCTTCACGAGAATCCACCCGTCGCACGCGCTTTCTACTCGCTTGGCTTGGCGGACGAGGTGCGCAGGAACTGCGCCGTGATTGACGCGCGCATGTTCCGGGCGTGGAGATTCCTGAATTCAATCGAACGCTATGCCCGGAAACTGGGATACTCGGACTCGGAGATCGACGAATTCGTCGAGAACAAGGTCGAAAAGGAGAGGCTCCGGGCACGAATCCGCGCTGATCTTGCGAAGCGGGGTGCGACGCCAACGACGCCGGAAGGCTATTGCACTGTGGGTCACGAAGAAATAGCCAAGGGTAGCGTTGCAGGACGGCTTCTGCGCGCCAAGTAACGTCTGCCAGTCATGGGCGGCGGAACCCTGAGGAACCGGAGCTCATGTCCGAACCCAGAAAGCTCATCATCGACGACACGGAGATCGAGGTCGATTCGGACCTGACGATCATCCAGGCCTGCGAACATGCGGGCATCGAGATCCCGCGCTTCTGCTACCACGAGCGGCTTTCGATCGCCGGCAATTGCCGGATGTGCCTCGTCGAGGTCGTGGGTGGGCCGCCAAAACCGGCGGCATCCTGCGCGATGCAGGTTCGTGACTTGCGGCCGGGGCCGGAAGGGCAGCCACCGATCGTGCGGACAAACAGTCCGATGGTCAAGGAGGCCCGCGAGGGCGTCATGGAGTTCCTGCTGATCAATCATCCGCTTGACTGCCCGATCTGCGACCAAGGCGGCGAGTGTGACCTGCAGGACCAGGCGATGGCCTATGGGGTCGACTTCTCGCGTTTCCGCGAACCGAAGCGGGCCGTCCAGGATCTGGATCTGGGGCCGCTGGTCGGCACGGCCATGACCCGTTGCATTTCCTGTACGCGCTGCGTCCGGTTCATAACGGAGGTGGCGGGTGTACCCGAGCTTGGGCAGACTGGGCGCGGCGAGGACGCGGAGATCACGAGCTACCTTGGCCGGACACTCGACAGCGAGTTGCAGGGAAACATCGTTGATCTTTGCCCGGTCGGTGCACTGACCAGCAAGCCTTACGCATTCACCGCACGGCCTTGGGAACTGACCAGGACGGAATCCGTGGACGTGATGGATGCGCTTGGATCGAACATTCGCGTCGACGCCAAGGGACGCGAGGTCATGCGAATCCTGCCCCGCAACCATGACGGCGTGAACGAGGAGTGGCTGTCTGACAGATCACGACATGCCTGGGACGGCCTGCGACGGCAAAGGCTTGACAAGCCGTATCTCCGTCGTGAGGGCAAGCTCGTCCCGGTCGATTGGGACGAAGCGCTGTCCGCCGCTGCGAAGGCGCTCAAGGAGAAGGGCAAGGCGACCGGACTCGCAGGCGACCTGGCCTCCGTAGAGGCCGTTTTCGCGCTGAAGGAACTGCTCGAAGGGCAGGGTGGAGCCGTCGAGTGCCGGACCGACGGAGTCGACTTGCCTGCGGACAATCGCTCGGCCTACGCGGGCACGGCGCGGATCGAGGACATCGAGAGTGCTGAAGCCATCATGCTGATCGGCACCAATCCGCGTGTCGAGGCGCCGGTGCTGAACGCGCGCATTCGCAAGGCATGGACCCGCGGAGCGCGGATCGGCCTTGTGGGAGAGGCGGTGGACCTGACGTACGAGTACGACCATCTAGGCGCCGGCCACGACGCGCTCGGCAAGCTCTTCGACATGAATCCCGAGCACGCGCACGGCAAGGACACGGTTGTCATAGTCGGCATGGGTGCGTTGGCCAGGCCGGGCGGAGAGCGCGCGCTCCATGACGCGATGCGGTACGCCGAAGCAACCGAGTCGAAATTCCTGGTGTTGCATACGGCAGCGTCCCGCGTTGGCGCTCTGGATGTCGGCGCCGTCGTCGATGGCGGAGTGAACGCCGCACTCGAGGGCGCGTCGGTTGTCTTCAGCCTGGGCGCCGACGAGGTCGACATTCCGGAAGGGCCGACCGTCATCTATCAAGGCAGTCACGGGGACCTCGGGGCGCACAGGGCTGACATCGTTCTGCCAGCAGCTGCCTGGACGGAAGAGAACGGGCTCTTTGTCAATACGGAGGGTCGTCCGCAGCTTGCCATGAAGGCCGGATTCCCGCCGGGAGAGGCAAAGGAAAACTGGGCGATCCTGCGCGCGCTGTCGGCGGAACTCGGCACGCCTCTGCCGTATGACACCCTAGCGGAGCTGCGACTGCGGCTGATCAAGGAAGTGCCGCATCTGGAAGGAATCGACCAGGTGCCGGAGAACGCGTGGCAGATCGCCAGTGCCAGCGGCAATGAGGACGGCATGCAGAAGGAATTCAGGTCGGCGGTTGTCGATCACTACCTTGTCAATCCGGTATTGCGCGCTTCGCCACTGATGGGTGATCTGCAGGCGCGTGCACGTGCAAGGACGACAGGAAGGC
>VXPN01000299.1 GCA_009839535.1 Boseongicola sp. SB0662_bin_57
TCCTCAGGGCGAAGGAGCAGAACAACGCGCCCCTGATCGTCTGCGACCCGCGCTTCACGCGCACCGCGGCCCATGCTGACGAATACGTCCGCTTCCGGCCCGGCACGGACGTCGCCCTGGTCTGGGGAATCCTCTGGCACATCTTCGAGAACGGATGGGAGGACAAGGAGTTCATCCGGACACGGGTCTGGGGCATGGACCAGATCCGGGAGGAAGTTGCCAAGTGGACGCCCGAGGAAGTCGAACGCGTGACCGGCACGCCCGGTTCGCAGCTTCGCCGCGTGGCCTTCACGATGGCCAACAACCGTCCGGGCACCGTGATCTGGTGCATGGGCGGGACCCAGCACACCAACGGCAACAACAACACGCGGGCCTACTGCGTGCTGCAGCTTGCCCTTGGCAACATGGGCACCACGGGCGGCGGCACCAACATCTTCCGCGGCCACGACAACGTGCAGGGCGCCACCGACCTTGGCGTGCTCTCGCACACGCTGCCTGGCTACTACGGCCTGTCGGCCGGAGCCTGGGCGCACTGGGCGCGGGTCTGGGGAGAGGATCTTGACTGGCTCAAGAACCAGTTCGCCACTGTCAAGGGAGCGGACGGCAAGGACAAGAACCTGATGAACCTGACCGGCATTCCGGTAAGCCGCTGGATCGACGGCGTCCTTGAAGACCCGGACAACACGGACAACCCCGACAGGGTTCGCGCCATGGTGCTCTGGGGTCATGCTCCGAATTCCCAGACGCGGATGAAGGAGATGAAGACCGCGATGGAAATGCTGGACATGCTGGTCGTCATCGACCCGTATCCGACCGTTTCCGCCGTGCTTCACGACCGGACCGACGGGGTCTACCTGCTGCCCGCGTGCACGCAGTTCGAAACCCACGGCTCGGTCACGGCCTCGAACCGGTCGCTCCAGTGGCGCGAAAAGGTGGTCGACCCGCTCTTCGAATCCAAGTCGGATCAGGAGATCATCGGCCTCCTTGCCAGGAAGTTCGGCTGGCACGACCGCTTCTTCCGCAACATCGCGGTCGAGGAGGACGGCGTGACCCCGAACATCGAGGACACGACCCGCGAGTTCAACGCAGGCATGTGGACGGTCGGCTACACCGGCCAAAGCCCGGAGCGGATCAAGCTCCACATGGCCAACCAGCACACGTTCGACAAGACGACGCTGAGGGCCGTGGGCGGACCGGCTGACGGGGACTTCTACGGCATGCCCTGGCCATGCTGGGGCACGGCCGAGATGAACCACCCCGGCACGCCGAACCTCTACGACATGTCCAAGCCGGTCGCTGACGGGGGATTGTGCTTCCGCGCCCGGTTCGGCGTCGAACGGGACGGCGACAACCTGCTTGCCGAGGGCGTGTTCAATCCGGGTTCGGAAATCCAGGACGGCTATCCCGAGTTCACCATGCAGATGCTGATGGACCTCGGATGGGACGGCGACCTGACAGCCGAGGAACGTGCCGCCATTGACGCGGTGGCGGGTCCCAAGACCAACTGGAAGACCGACCTCTCGGGCGGCATTCAGCGGGTCGCCATCAAGCACGGCTGCGCGCCCTTCGGGAACGCGAAGGCCCGTGCGGTTGTCTGGACCTTCCCGGATCCGGTGCCGTTGCACCGCGAGCCGCTCTACACGAACCGGCGGGATCTCGTGGCGGACTATCCGACCTACGAGGACCGCAAGTTCTATCGCCTTCCGACGATGTACGCATCGATCCAGAAGAACGACTTTTCCAAGGATTACCCGTTGATCCTGACTTCAGGTCGTCTGGTCGAGTACGAAGGCGGCGGCGATGAGAGCCGGTCCAACCCGTGGCTCGCCGAACTGCAGCAGGACATGTTCGTCGAGATCAACCCGAGGGACGCCAACAACCTGGGCGTTCGCGACGGTGCGCAGGTCTGGTTGGAAGGCGCGGAAGGCGCAAAGGTCAAGGTGATGGCCATGGTCACAAGAAGGGTGGGCGAAGGCGTGGTCTTCATGCCCTTCCACTTCGGCGGCCATCTGGAAGGCGAGGATCTGCGAGGCAAGTACCCTGACGGGGCCGACCCCTACGTCCTGGGCGAAAGCAGCAACACCGCGCAGACCTACGGCTATGATTCTGTAACTCAGATGCAGGAGACCAAGTGCACTCTCTGCAAAATCTGGTCAGCGTAAGGAGGAAATGAGACATGGGAGCTAGAGCAAAGTTTCTCTGCGACGCCGAGCGCTGCATCGAGTGCAACGCCTGCGTGACGGCCTGCAAGAACGAGCACGAGGTGCCCTGGGGCATCAACCGCCGTCGGGTGGTGACAATCCAGGATGGCACGCCGGGAGAAAGGTCGATCTCGGTTGCCTGCATGCACTGCTCGGATGCGCCCTGCATGGCGGTGTGTCCGGTCGATTGCTTCTATCAGAACGAGGAAGGGATCGTCCTGCATTCCAAGGACCTCTGCATCGGCTGCGGGTACTGCTTCTACGCTTGTCCCTTCGGTGCGCCACAGTTCCCGCAAGCAGGGAACTTCGGCAGCCGCGGCAAGATGGACAAGTGCACCTTCTGCGCTGGTGGACCTGAGGACAATCACTCGACCGCCGAATTCGCCAAGTATGGCCGCAACCGGATTGCGGAAGGCAAGCTGCCGATCTGTGCCGAGATGTGCGCCACCAAGGCGCTTCTGGCAGGTGACGGAGATGTCGTCTCGGCCATTTACCGCGAGCGCGTGGTGTCCCGCGGCTTCGGCTCGGGCGCCTGGGGCTGGGGCACGGCATACGAAGCAAAGGGCGGCTGAAGCCGTTCACGGGGTGGCCCTTTCCCGGGCCGCCTCCCTCCATTTCAACGGCCGCCTACGATCCGGAGGATTGCCGACGTGATGCGTTTGTACATTTTCGCATTGATTCTCGCATCTGGCCTCGGCGCGCCGGCCGCGGCTCAGGACAGCTTGGAGCCTGATCGCAGCGCCACCGGGGGGGCGCAGACGCTGGAGGACATTCTGGCCCGACAGCGCGGCGAAGGGATCGACGACACGTTTCGCAGGGAAAACACTGGCAGCCCGGACACCGCCGCCGGCATCGCGCAGCAACTCGGCACGTTGGGCGGCTCTTCCGATCCTGAACTCTGGCGCGCACTGCGCTACGGCTCCGCGGACATAACGGTCTCGTCCGGCGGTGAGGTCGCTGCAGTGCTGGTGCAGGACGGCGGGATGTGGTGGCTGGACTTTCGCCGGACAACGCTCAAGAACTGGGGCGGCTACTTCCTGCTTGGCGTGATCGGCGCCCTGATTGCATTCTTCCTCTTGCGCGGACGCATTCGGATCGATGCACCCATGACAGGCCGGACAGTTGTTCGCTTCCAGGCAATCGAGCGCTTCGCACATTGGCTGCTGGCCGGATCGTTCATTCTCCTGGGCCTCACCGGACTGTTGACGCTGTTCGGCCGCACGGTACTGATTCCAGCCTTCGGGCACGAGGCCAATTCGTTCATCCTCATTGCAAGCAAATGGGTCCATAACAACGCCGCCTGGGCCTTCATGGTCGGGCTGGTCATGATTTTCGCCTTCTGGGTCTGGCACAACCTGCCCGACCGGACCGACCTGAAATGGATCGCGCAGTTCGGCGGCATCATCGGATCGAAGCACCCCCCGGCCAGGAAATTCAACGCCGGCCAGAAGGTGATCTTCTGGTCGGTCGTGATTCTCGGCGCGTCGATCTCGGCTTCGGGACTGTCCTTGCTCTTTCCGTTCGAGATTCCAATGTTCGCCAAGACCTTCGCGATCCTCAACGATCTCGGGATCACCGGGGTGCTGGGGCTTGATCCATTGCCTACCGAACTGACGCCGCAGGAAGAGATGCAATATGCCCAGCTCTGGCACGCCATCGTCTCGTTCGTCCTCATGGGCATCATCATTGCGCACATCTACATCGGCTCGCTCGGAATGGAGGGCGCTTTCGACGCCATGGGAACCGGCGAGGTGGACGAAGCCTGGGCGCATCAGCACCATTCAATCTGGCTCGAAGACGTAAAGGCCGCTGACAAGGGCGAGAGCGCAACAGGTGACGCCACCGCGGCCGAATAGATGGGGGATCATGTAGTTGACTGAAACGGTGGAACATGACGCTTTCTGCGCAAGCCGGAAGGGCGGGTTTCCCGCCGATCTTCGACACGGCAATGCGCGGCCTTGCCGCGAAGCCCAAATGCCAGGGCCATGCAAGACGAGGCATCCGGGATTGACGCATCTGCACGGCGCGAGGCGTTTGCGTTGGCAACCTATACTGACCCGTGAAATCAGCCGCAGGCTGGAACGCACCGCGTTTCAGCCAACGGCATAATTCCCAATAGATGCGATCCGTCTCCGCGCTGCTGTCCGGACTGGCACTCGTGACATGCCCTGCGCTCGCGCAGGAATTCACGACGCTCAAAGGGCATGGCGGCCCGGTCATGGGGCTTGCCGTCTCCGACAGCGGAGAGGTCGCGAGCGCCAGTTTCGACAATTCAGTGGGGCGCTGGCAGAACCGCACGCCGCAATGGCTCGAAGGCCACGCCGCCGCCGTCATCGACTTGATCTTCCTGCCCGACGGGCGCATCGCGTCGGGGGCGGACGACTTTTCCATATGGCTTTGGGACGGCACGGATGGGCGTGAACTCGGTCGCCACAAGGGAAAGGTCACCGACCTCGCGGTGTCGCGTGACGGCGCAGCCCTGGCCTCGGCCAGCTGGGACGGCACGATCGGGATTTGGCCGCTAGCCGAGCCGGATGCCCCACCAGCATCGCTTGACCTGCGGGACACCGGCGCCAACGACGTGGCCTTTTCGCCGGACAGCGGACTGCTGTATGCCGCGACCTCCAAGGGGGATATCCGCGTCTATGACCTTTCGGCGCCCGAGGGCGACCCGTTCAGAACACTGGTGCGACACGGGTTCGCGATCAACGAAATGGTGCTGTCGCCGGACGGGTCGTGGATGGCCTATGGCGCGGTCGATGGCGTGACCCGGGTGATCGACACGCAGACCGGCACCGTGCTTCGCGATTTCACCCTTGAACGACGGCCCATCCTCGCCATG
>VXPN01000194.1 GCA_009839535.1 Boseongicola sp. SB0662_bin_57
CACGGAAAGCGCAGTTGCGGGACGTGTCGGCTGAATCTTGACTTCTCTACCCAAGTAGAATGCCGACGACGACCATCATCAGCCCGATTGCGGACAGCATGAGCGCACCCATGTTCACGGCAACCGCCTTCTGGAGCTTGGCCTTCATTGCCGATTCATCAAGCGATTCGCGCCGTGCCCGTTGGACCGCGACGATGCACCAGACCAGGCTTGCAACACCGGCAAGCGTCACAAGGGTTCCTGTCCAGACAAGGATTTCCATGTTTCCCCACGTCGCTGACCTTAGGCGTGCCCGCATAGTTGGCGGACGGGAGCGGATCAACCCTTGTCGGCCCAGTGCTAGCGGAATATCGAAGGGCGCCAGACATCGACACGCATTGCCCGCCGGAGAAGGACATGACCGAACAGACCTACCGCGTTGCGGCGGACGAGCTTCGCCAGTTCGTAGAGCGCTACGAGACGCTCGAGGAGGAGAGGGTGGCCATCACCGGCCAGCAGAAGGAAGTGATGGCGGAGGCCGGATCAAGGGGTTACGACACGAAGGTCATGCGCAAGCTGATTGCCATGAGAAAGAGGGACCTGAACGAGGTTGCCGAGGAAGAGGCAATCCTCCAGATGTACAAGGAAGCGCTGGGCATGTGACGCGGCCTGTGCCGGACGGACGGTGCCAGGGCGGGCTTTCCCTGACCTGACGGGCGTTTCCGAGAGCGCGACACCTCGTCGATTGCCACCTTGGCATGAGCTCTTGCATGGCACCCGGTCCGAGGGCGGCATTCAACTGGACAGGCAGGCACCTTTCACGTTAGGCGATTCGCAATGGCCGAGCGAAACACTCAACTAATGCGTCGCCTGCACCTTCCAGTGCCGGATGCCTGGAGTCTCGGGGCATTGGCGATTGCGGCGCTTGTGCTCATGCCGATCATTTCCGTCATCTGGATTGCGGCCCATCCGTCCGAGCCGATCTGGGGGCATTTGGCGGCCACGACCTTGCCGCGCTATCTGTCGAACACGTTGACCATCATGGCCTCGGTCGGGTTCCTGTCGGCCGTCATCGGGACATGCACGGCCTGGCTGATCGTGTGCTGCCGCTTCCCCGGATCAAGCTGGCTGGAGTGGCTTCTTCTTCTTCCGCTGGCAGTGCCGGGGTACCTTGGAGCCTACGCGCTGGTCGACTTTCTTGAATATGCGGGACCCGTGCAGTCCGGTCTGCGCGAGGTCTTCGGCTGGGAAAGTGCCGCCGACTACCGCTTCCCCGAAATCAGGTCGCGCTATGGCGCGATCTTCGTGCTGACGGCATCGCTCTATCCTTACGTTTACCTGCTTGCGCGGGCCGGGTTTCGGGAGCAGTCCGGCAGAGCCCACGAGGTCGCCCGTGCACTTGGGGCGGGATTCCGGCGACGCTTCTTGAGGATTGGGCTGCCGCTTGCGCGACCGGCGATCATGGCCGGCACGGCGATCGTGATGATGGAAACGGTGAACGACTTTGGGGCGGTTGACTACTTTGGCGTGCAGACCCTGACGACCGGGGTCTTCACCGTCTGGCTGGAAGCCGGGAACGCCGGCGGGGCGGCGCAGATCGCATGCGCCATTCTCGGGATGATCCTTTTTCTCGTGGTTCTCGAGAGGGCCAGCCGTCGGCGCATGAAGTTTCACCGGATGTCCCGGACGGACCACCGCATCGAGCGGATGGCGCTGACGGGTGCCGTGGGCTGGATGGCGTCAATTGCATGCGCGCTGCCATTCCTGGTCGGCTTTGTGTTTCCCGTCGCGGTCTTGGGGAACCATGCGCTCTCCAGTTCGGAGGGCTGGCTGGCGCCAGGACTGGGGGCGGCGCTGGCGAACACGTTCCTGGTGGGAGGTGCGGCGGCCGTCGTGACCGTCATGGCGTCCCTGTTTCTTGTATATGGGACGCGATTGTCCGGGCGGCAGGGGCCAGGAATGCTCTTGCCGATCACCACGGTTGGATACGCGGCACCAGGAGCAGTGCTGGCATTGGGCTTGCTGATTCCGTTGGCGGCGTTCGACAATGCGCTTGCCGACGGCATTCTCGTCATGACCGGTTGGGATCCCGGATTGCTGCTGACGGGAGGTGTCGCGGCTCTGGTCTACGCATATTCGGTCAGGTTCTTTGCCATAGGGCAGGGTGCGGCGGATGCGGCCGTCGCGCGCATTGCGCCGAGCCTGCCCTTGGCGGCCAGGACTCTTGGGCAGTCTGCCGGCGGTACGCTTCTCAGGGTCTACTTGCCGCTGATCCGGGGTTCGGTGGCCACGGCGCTCCTGCTTGTGTTCGTCGATGCGGTGAAGGAACTGCCAGCCACCCTCCTGCTTCGGCCGTTCAATTTCGACACCCTTGCAACGCGGGCGCACGAGCAAGCTTCATTGGAGAAGATCATGCAAGCGGCACCGTCGGCAATCCTGGTCATCCTCGTGAGCCTGACGGCCGTTGCGTTGCTGGCGCGTCAGATGATGAACGCGCGGTAGCGCGTTTTCGTAACGGTCGTCTGCGATGTTGCGGTCCGAGTCCGTTTCGCGCGGGACGCCGCTTTGCAGACGGGAACCGCGGGTGATCGAGAACAGAATTGCCATGCGGCGTGCCTCGTGGGTACGGCGGTGCCTGATCACTTCCTTTGGAGCGCGAATCTTCGCAACTGCTCTTGGCGGTGCTTCATTGCGTGCTGTCGAGAATCGCTATGCCGTAGCGCGCGATCTTTGCATCTGAGGTCAGAAGAGGCATGGCTTCGGCCTCGCTTTGCGCGATCAGCATTCTGTCAAACGGGTCGCGATGATGAAAGGGCAGGGATTGCAGGCTGATCATGTGCCGGTCCGAGATGCCAAGTCGCTCAAGACCCTGTTCGGCAATGACCCTGCTTACCTCGGAGACGTCCGCCGAGAGCTTCCCGAGGCTGGCCTTGATTGCAATTTCCCACAATACGACCGGGCTGACGACTGGCTCGTCCGAAGTGAAAATGCGCCGTGCCTTCGCCCCAAGCCTGTCCGAATCCATCAGCCACCAGAGCAGGGCCTGCGTATCAACGAGAATCCGCACGCGACCTCAGATCTTCGAAGTCGGCGATGATGTCCGGATCTTCGTCGTCGAACGTGTCCGGAACCGCGATCCGTCCTTTCAGCGCACCTGGCCGACGTTGCCCGAAAGTTCCATCAACCGAAACCAATTTGAATCGGCCCCTTTTAGCCCCCTGCCGGGTGATCTCCACGACATTTCCTGCGGCGGCGAGGTCCAGCAACTCGGACAGGCGAGCCTTCGCGTCTCGAACTGTGTATCGATGTGGCATTTGCAATCTTCCAAAAGTGATCCACATTTATCAATTGTAGTCACAGTACGCAACATCCAAGGCGGAGTTTTCCTGCCTTTGCCCAGCCGTCGGGCTTGCGATCACTTTGACGACTCGTCCCGCGAATGCGTGCATTCAACTCGCTCCAAATGGATTCGGAGCGCCATAAGCAAGACCGCAAGTGGCTTGCCCATCTACCGCGCCGTTGCTAAGGACGCCGCCGTGCCCCTATAGCTCAGCTGGTAGAGCATCTGATTTGTAATCAGGGGGTCGGGAGTTCGAGTCTCTCTGGGGGCACCAGAAGATCAAGCAAATCAGTGCAATTGCGGGACAAGGCAGGAAAGCTGGAGAAACCGATTTGCCGCCTTGTCACCGCTACGCCACCACATGTCCAAAGCGCATCGGCACACATCGGAATCGGGAGCAAGCTGACTCCGTTTTGGCCAGGGCGGAAGGCGTTGACAGGACAAGCGACGGCGCTGGCAAGGAAGCGAGAATTCTGGCTCCGCCGATCAGCATCTCCAGCATGCGGTCGCCACATGCAGCCCGTGCGGTCCGGGGGGCAGGCGTTGGCAGGCGGTACATGGCCGCCCACCATGGGGGTCATTGCCGCAGCACCGGACAATCACGGGGGTGCCCAGCTACCGGTGGTCGGTGAAGTTCTTGCAGCACAGGCGTGCAGGCGAGGCTGGCCCAACTCGAAGGTGAACCGGATTCTCTCGGTCACCGCGCCGGATTGGTTCATCACCTGTAGCGGTACGCTGCGCCAGTCCTGCAACGGCGCGACGTTGCGCAATGTCTTGGCGCGCGAGAAGGTAACGATTGGTTTCTGAGGGCATCAGACTTGAACAGCCGCAGCGGCGGGCTTCATCCGGAGCTTCCTGAGGCCAAGCTGACATAGTATTTTTCAGCTTTCCTTTCAGTGACCAGAAGCTCGCGGCAGACGTCTGAAAATATCTCTACCAGCCGCGTTGGAACCGATCGATTGGTAAAGGCGAGCCCATAGTGCGATTTCGGAATGTCGCCGCATAGCGGAACATAAGCCAATTCGTTTCCGTCATAGGCGCGCTCGTTGACCGGGCGCATGATCAGGATCGCGTATCCCTCACCGGCGCCGACGAGACTGCGCACCAGCTCATAGGACTTGGTCTGATGCTTGATTTTGGGACGCAGATTCAGCTGTGAGAAAAACGACAGAAAGAACTGCTGGGTGATTGGCAGGCTCAGCGAAACCATGTCGCGTTCAACCAGTTGCTTGAGCGAGATGCTGTCCTGACGGGCCAGCGGGTCGTCCTTCGAAATCAGAACGTAGGGCGATGACTCCATGAGGGGTTCGAACTCAATCGCCGGACTGGGTGCCATGTTGTAGGTCAGCGCAACGTCAATGGTGCCCTGCGTGAGCAAGTTGTTCAATTCATCCAGATCCGCCTCGTGCACCTGCAACGAGATATCCAGGCTGCGCTCACGTAACCCTTTGAGGATAATGGGAATGATGAAGGCCGCCGTCGGCATGAAGCAGCCAACCTGAATCACGCCGTGCGGCGAATGCCTGAGATTGCGAGCATCGCTGTCGAACTCCTGCGCGGCTTCGAGAAATCGCCGCGCCTGTGCGATGAAGCGCTGCCCGACCGGAGAGACGACCAGCCGGTGTGGCCGTTCGCGGATGAAGAGCTTCAACTGGTATTCGTGTTCGACCTTCTGGATCGCCGCGCTGATCGCCGGCTGGGATATGGCCA
>VXPN01000482.1 GCA_009839535.1 Boseongicola sp. SB0662_bin_57
AATCCCGGCGGGTGCCCAGCCACGGGCTGGCCGGAGAGCAAGGGCGGAGAGACGGGTCTCACGATCGGCAACGCTTGTCGCAGCCGGAAACCCGGTCATCGGATACGGGCGCCCGCCAAAATGAAATGTTGCGCAGAATCCAGACAAGCCGCTGTCAGAAATGACTTTTTTGAGCCGCCGCAACATGGAAGTGAGCGCAACATGTTTCGACAAATGTTGCACGCAACATTTGTCGAAGAAGGCCGCCTACGAGCACTTCATGCGAGAGGTGCGCCAGCCGTGGATGGCGGAAGTCACCAGCCGCGCGCCGCGAAACGCCATCGACGACCTGGACACCGCCTTCAAGAGCTTCTTCCGACGGGTGAAGGAGGGAAGGGCGCCGTTCGGGTTCCCGCGCTTTCACAGGCGCGGCCGGCACGACAGCTTCGCCCTCCGCGAAAAGCCGAAGTTCGGCGTGGACGGTCGCCGCCTGCGCCTCGAGAAGGCGCCCGGCCGCATCCTCATGCGGCAGGCGCTCCGGTTCACGGGGACGCTGCACTCCGTGACCGTCAGCTTCAGGGCCGGCAAGTTCTTCGCTGCCATCGTCGTCGACACCGAGGATTACGAGACCCGCTCCGGGACGCGAGAGCCAAGCGTCGTCGGCGTGGACCTCGGGCTGAAGGACTTCGCCGTCCTGTCAGGGTCCGGCGAGCACCTTCACCTTCCCGCGAACCGGAAGCTGAAGGCTTCGCTCAGGCGGCTGAAGCGCCTTCAGCGCAGCCTGTCCAGGAAGGAGAAAGGGAGCAACCGTCACCGGAGCGCCAGGGAGAAGGTTGCGCGCCTTCACCTGCGGGTGGCGGACCAGCGACAGGCGATGCTCCACGAGGCCAGCGACATGCTGACCCGCCGCTTCGACACGATCGTGGTCGAGGACCTGGCGGTGAGGAACCTGGCCCGGAACAGGCGGCTGTCGCAGGCCGTCATGGACAGCGGGTGGGCCGAGTTCAGGCGCCAGCTCGAGTACAAGGCGGACCTGCGCGGCAACACGGTCGTCGTCGCGCCGCGCTTCTTCGCCTCGTCGAAGGCATGTTCAAGGTGCGGGGCGGTGAAATCCGACCTGGGCCTGGACGAGCGCATTTACCGCTGCGAGACCTGCGGCCACGTGCAGGACCGCGACGAGAACGCGGCCGACAACCTGGAACGACATGGACTGCACACGTTGCCGGCGGTCCCCAAACGCGCGTCGGAGACCGGTGAGACGGACGAGGCCTTGCCTCGGCGCACGGTTGCCAAAGACCGGCGCGAAGAGGCCTGCGTGTAGATCATGTCGATTGTCGCACATGATCGCAGGTCTTTAGCAACGGCATCGGGCCTGGCTACCCTTACCCGACCGAGCGCATTGAGGGCGGGCTATTGTCCTTCGGAGGCGACACCGACGACTTGACCAATCCATTCGAAGTGCGGTTGGGCAATTACGTGGATCTCGATCTCGATGACGGCGTGGTCGGCATCAAGGCGCTTCGCGCGATCCGTTCTGAAGGCGCGACGCGGCAGCTGCTGGGGGTAATTCTCGAGAATCAGCCACGCCATCCTGGCCATCCCGTCTGGTATGACGTCCACAAGAACGGCAGCAAGGTCGGCCACATGACAAACGGCGTCTGGTCGTTCCGCCGACGGACCATGGTCGGATTCGTGCTGGTTTCGACCGATGTTCAAGTCGGGGACAGCGTCGAGGTTCTCCGAAACGGCAATTGGGATGCGGGCACGATCTGCGATCTTCCCTTCCCCAAGTAGGCAGAGATGCGTGCCAAGATCGCCCCCTCGCCGTTCAGGGATACTCGAATGCCAGGCAGGCTGCCGTCAAGTTCCTGCAGAGCCAGCGCCTCTGGTTGCGCGCACCGACACGCGTTCCGGTGCGTTGATGAACCGTTCCGTTGCGATCTTGCGCGCAATTCATAGCCCGGGAGAATGTGTCCAAGGAGACAGCGCCCATGAAGTCGCGGACCAGGGCCGTCGTGATCGGCGGCGGAATCACAGGCATCTCGACGCTCTGTCACCTGACGCAAGCGGGCTGGAGCGACGTGGTTCTCCTGGAGCGCGACGACCTGGCATCCGGCACCGCCTGGCACTCCGCCGCGCAGGTGACGAATTTCGGGACGGACCAGGCAATGGTGTCTAGTCCCACTCCATCCGGCTCTACAAGGAACTGGCGGAGGATCCCGACTGTCCGGTCAACTGCCGCTGCGGCGACGGTAAAATTCGATTGGCCAACACCGAGGCGCAGATGCAGGGATATCACCATTTCGCCTCGATGGCGTGCGGCACAGACGTTCATTTCGAGGTGATCGACGCCGAAGAATGCGCGCGCCGTCACCTCCTGATTTCCACGGAGAACCTCTTGGGGGGCGGGATCCGCTCGATGGCGACATCGATCCGGCCCCGTTTTGCCAGGCTCTGGCCCGTCGGGCACGCGGCGTCGGTGCCGAAGTCCATCGCAACATGCCAGTCATTGGACTGACGCAGAGGCTCGACGACACTTGGACCGTTCACACAGAGCGTGGCGACATTGACTGCGACGTAGTGGTGAACGCCTGCGGCTATCGCGTGAACGAAGTCGGTGCCATGATGGGCGTTCGCCATCCTGTCGTCGTTTCAGGTCCGCGGAGCCAGGCGCGGCGTCAGGCCGGGCCGAACGGCCGAAAGGTCGCACCTCACTCCGGGACTCGTTTCGGTCCCGAAGGCGGCGTGCAGACGCTGTTGCACCGGCGGGCGAACAGCGCCATGCTGCCGACATGGCCCATGCCGCATTCAACATTTCGGCGCGCACTTGCCTTTTCGTGCCGTCGGGGCAGCTTTTGCACAGGCTGCGCGCCGACGGACCGGTTGCGCTCACGCCGGACGGAAGCCGGCGGAAAGGCTCTTGATGGCGGGCGCCGGATCTCACGGTCGAACGTCGCGGACGCACCGTCCCGATCCTCCGGGCCGGCGTGACGACCCTCCCTGTTCCAAACGCAGGGCCCTGGTCCTGGGCGCCGTCGCCGGGTTCCTGCCCGGCTCCGCCGCATGGGCCGCCGGTCGGCCGGAGCCTTTCCTCAAGCTGCGTCACGCAAGCACCGGGGAGGTCCTGTCCTCCCGGTTCGAGAGATGGGGTCGTCTGGTCCCGGCCCAAGCGCGCCGCCTGGAATGGTTCATGCGCGACTGGCGCGAGGGCGTCTCGATGCCCATCGATCCCGTGCTGCTGCAATTCCTGGCCTGCATCCGGCATTTCGCGGTCCACGAGGGCCACGAGGGCGAGATCGTCCTGCATTCCGGGTTCAGGACGAAAGGGACCAACGACATGCTGCGCCGCGCGGGGAAGGGCGCCGCGCGGAACTCGCTGCACCTTCAGGCGAAGGCGGCGGATATCTCCATGGAGGGAATCCCGCCGTCGCGTCTTGCCGCCGCCGCGCGAAGGACGGGACTGGGTGGCGTTGGCCGCTATCGCGGCTTCGTCCATGTCGATGCCGGACGCCCTCGCCACTGGACCGGGTGATCCCGTTGACCGGTCGGCGCGCCCGGCGCAGCCCATGGTCGGACGGAACCGGAGGCCGCAACCCGTCCATCGCCACGAACCGGACTGCCTGGAGAGCTTTCGGAATTCCATGACGCGGGAGACCAGGGATCGCATCGCCGCGCTTGCGGAGCGGCACCGTCTCGGCATGGACGCATTCGCGCGGCGCTGCCTAGAGCTCGGGCTGCCGCTCGCGGACGACAGGCTGCGTGAGTGGGCGAAGGCGGCCGGAAGCGGACGCTGAACGAGGCACTTCGCCGGGTCGTCACCGCACCGTGACTCACGCCTTTCCGTCACGCGAATTCTCTTTGGCGTCTTGACGCCTTCGCAGCCGGCTTGAGTCAATCGCGGCGACGGATCACGTGCAGGTTCAACCTGCCGATTGCAAGGGTCATGAGGCGTCGGGGACTGAACGGGGGAGATGTGGAGGCGAGTACCGGAATCGAACCGGTGTACACGGATTTGCAATCCGCTGCGTAGCCACTCCGCCAACTCGCCAAAGGGTGCGACTGAAGTAGGCCGTATCCTTCGCGAACGCAAGTCGCGAACCTGCCGTGCAGTTGTTCGGGGCGTCTCGCGTCGCGATGCCGGCGAGAACATGCTGCGCAAGCAGATTGATGGCTCTGAGGGTGTGTCCGGATTTATCCCGCTCAAGCAGCGCGCCGCCAGTCGAACAGGTCGGTCATCTGATTGTTGAGCGAGCAGCACCTCAGCGCCATGATGTTGTTGGCTCCCGTCATTGACCATCGGGCGCCGCCTTTCTTCATGCGCCCGCAGATCACCGACTTGCAGCCTCCCTCGATGACCCCGGACCCGACGGGCATGCCCTTCGCGCTACAGTCGCCGTAGCGCATCCTGTGAAGGTTCTTGCGGAAGTGCCCGACGCACTTCGCGACCTCCTCGTGCCGTTTCGCGTGCCGCGACAGCTCCCGGACCACCGGTTCGACCTCGCCCGCCTTGACCAGCTGCTTCAGCCGCTCGTAGCGCCGCTCCTCCTCCGCCGGGTCAGGCTCCATGGCCCGGACCGCGGCCCGCAGGGTCTCAAGGACATGGAACTGGTCCAGGATGCAATTCACGTTGCCGGTGCCGAACACCCGGTCCGCCGTGTTCTCGATCCACGGCGCACCGTCCGAGACGATCACGACCTCCCGCGCGTCATGCGCCCCGCGCCTCTGCGCCTCGCGACGGAGACGCGCCTCGAAGGCGGACGTGCCGTGTTCGGGAGCGGCCGCGCTGTCGATCGCCGCCGACTGCGTGACGCTCCCCTGCACCGTGGTCGCCTTGCCGGTTCCCGGGTCCGACGCCATCTCGTAGAGGCGCAGAAGCTTCGCCTCGCGCGTGCTCGCCCGGCCGTCGTCCCCCTTTCCGGCACGGCCTTCCAGCGCGTCGCTGCGCATCGGGACGCCCGTGCCGTCGAACGAGGCGTAGATCCGTTCGGGACGTTCTCCGCCCGTCGGCGCGACCGCCTCCCGCTCGAAGCGC
>VXPN01000348.1 GCA_009839535.1 Boseongicola sp. SB0662_bin_57
TTTCTCGGCGAGTCGCGGCATGATCTCCACGAAATTGCAGGGCCGGTGGCGATTGTCGAACTGGAAGGCGAGAATCTCGTCCCATGCGTCCTTGCAGGCGCCGGGGCTGCCGGGCAGCGCAAACAGGTAGGTTCCGTTCGCCACGCCGCCGCAGGCGCGGCTCTGGACCGCCGAGGTGCCGATCTTCTTCATCGAGACCTGCGTGAAGACCGTGCCAAAGGCGTCGATTTCCTTTTCGTAGACGTCCCTGTGTGCCTCGACGGTCACGTCGCGTCCCGTCAGCCCGGTGCCACCGGTCGAGAGGATCACGTCAATGTCGTCGCGCTGGCTCCATTCTCGCAGCAGTGCCGCGACATGTGCACGTTCATCGGTCACGACTTCGCGGGCCGCGAGCTCGTGGCCCGCATCCTCGATGCGCTTGGCGAGCACGTCGCCCGAACGGTCATCCGCCCGGCTTCGCGTGTCGCTGACGGTCAGCACGGCGATGCGAACAGGGATGAATTCGCGGGATTCGTCGACGCCGTTCATGCGCGCCGTCCTTCCAGCACGAGGCGGAGCGCCAGGGTGGCGAAGATGGAAGCGGAAAGGATGCGAAGGACCTGTCCGACCGTTGGCGTTCGGGCCATCAGGTTGGCGATTCTGCCAGAGAATGCGCCGACGGCACCGTTGATGATGAATCCTCCGACAGCGATGACTGCACCCAGTATCAGGAATTGCGGCAGAACGGCGCGGCCAGGATCCACGAATTGCGGCACGAATGCCAGGATGAAAAGGGCGACCTTGGGGTTGGTCAGGTTCACGATCAGCCCGTCCCCGAAGGCCCGGGCATGACGGATGTCGGGCATGTCACGCGCGCCGAGCGGCGTACGAAGGGCTTTCCATGCCAGCCAGAGCAGATAGGCGACGCCAGCATATCGGATCACGTCGAACAGGATCGGATGCTGGGCCACCAGGTAGCCGAGGCCAAGGCCTGCCAGCGTCACGTGCACCATTGCGCCGGCGGAGACCCCTGCCGAAGCCGCGATGGCTGCGCGCGCGCCGGCGCGTGCACCTTGCGCAAGGCAGAAGAGCATGTCGGCGCCGGGCGTAAGGTTCAATGCCAGTGCAGTCGGAATGAAGGCGACCATGATCAGCGGCTCGATCATGGCTCAATCTCGAAGACGCGGCCCGAGGGACCGAGATTGCTTACCAGGGTCTTGCCGATCTGTCCCGACCGACCCCAGGAATCGTGGATATGGCCGCATAGCGCCAGCTTTGGCTGAATGCGCTCGATCGCTTCGCGGATGGATTCCGATCCGACGGACATTCCATTCGACGTCGCGTCCGCGACACCCTTTGGCGGCGAGTGCGTGACAAGGATGTCGGCGGCTTGGCATCGCTGCAGCATGTCGGCGGCGGCGGCCTCGTCCAGGTCGCATGACCAGGGGCCGAATGGCGTGACGGGCACGCCGTATCCGAGGCCGAACAGGCGCAGCCCTCCGAATTCGGTTCCCTCGCCATGAAGCACGATCGCGCCGGCTCGCGTTGCGTTGCGAAGTTCTCCCGCGCTCTCTGCATTTCCCGGCACGACGACCATCGGGCATCGGATGCCGTCCAGCATGCGCATGGCATTGTAGAGCCCTTCCCGCATGTTGCAGAAGTCTCCGGCCCCGATAACCAGATCCGCCTCCTGGCTCATTGAGACCAGGGCATCTGCCTTCGCCTTCGAATGGTGCAGGTCGGAGAAGGCGAGGATGTTCATTTCCTGAGCCTGTCCTTGAGGCTGAGAAGATCAGCCCATGTCTCGCGTTTGGCTTCCGGCGTGCGCAGGAGGTAGGCGGGATGGAACATCGGAAGCGTCGGCTTGCCCAGAGCCATCTTCCAATTTCCCCGCAGCCTCGTGATTCCGCGCTGTCCGAGTAGCGCCAGGCAAGCGTGGTTGCCCATGGCGACGATCAGGTCGGGGCCGGCGAGTTCGACATGCCGTTCGAGAAAGGGCAGCATCATCTTCATTTCTTCAGGTTTCGGGTCGCGGTTCTGCGGCGGCCTCCAGGGCAGCACGTTGGCAATGTACAGCGCCTTTTCGCTGTCTGATTCAGTGCGAAAAAGGCCGATGTGGCTGAACATCAGGTCCAGCAGCTGTCCTGCACGTCCCACGAAGGGTCGGCCTTCGATGTCTTCGTCACGTCCCGGGGCTTCGCCAACGATCATCACCCGCGCATTGGCATTGCCGTCCGAGAACACGAGCTGCTTTGCGCCGCGCTTGAGGTCACAGTGTTCGTAGGCTTCCATGGCTGCCCGGAGTGCTGTGAGATCGACCGCCGCCGTGGCTGCGGTCCTTGCGACAGCGACGGAGTCGATGTCCGGCTCAGCCTCTCGGGCTGGCGCCTGCCTTGGTGGCGCTTCCGCCTTCGGCAGCGAAGTCCGGTCGACCGGCGAATCCTGAATCGCTTCGTCCGCACCGCACGCGATCTGCCATTCGAGGGTCGCTTTCATTGCCTGGAATTCCATGTTGGCAAAGCTACGCGGGAGTGGTCTCGGGGACAATGCTTGCAAAGCCTTCGGACATCAATTCCAGGCCCGGGTACCGCGGCAGCATGCCCGAGGGGCCCGGACTTGTGTGGCCTGATGGCCGGGCGGACCGGTACCTACGGCTCGTTCCGCGTCACCCGCGGCTCGGTGCCGTCGATCAACCGCCGGATGTTGGCGCGGTGCGACCAGAAGACGACAGTCGCCATGAGGAGTGTTGCCACGACCAATTGGCCTTGCCCGAGCAGGAGGGTCGCTGCTGGCGCGAGTGCGGCGGCCACGAGCGCCGACAGGGAAGAGATTCGCGAAACGAGAAATGCGCCGAGCCAGACAGCCATCGCCACGAGCCCGACCAGGGCGCTGAATCCTGCCAGGGCGCCAAGCAGGGTTGCCACGCCCTTCCCGCCCCGGAAGCCTAGCCAAACGGAGAAGACATGGCCCAGGAACGCCGCGAGCCCGGCAATCTGTGCGGCGTCTTCGCCGGCAACCGTTCTCGCGACAACGACCGCGACCAGGCCCTTCGCGGCGTCAAGGAGCAATGTCGTCAACGCGGCGGCCTTGGAGCCGGTGCGCAGGACATTGGTGGCCCCGATGTTGCCGGACCCGATTCCGCGCGGGTCGGGCAGGCCGAATGCATGCGACACGAGCAGCCCGAAAGGAATTGACCCCGCCAGATAGGCCAGCAAGGCCGTGACCAGGATTTCCGCAACGGATGTGTCGAATTCCGGCATCATCTGTCTCCCGCTCGGGCAAGCGTGGTGCGGGCAGTGTTCGCGGCAGGCGTCTCAGTCCGACGCACCGCCCGGGGTCTCTGTCCGTCGGCCTGCAACCCAGGTGCCGAGAACCCTTCCCTGCAGCCGGGCCTCGTCGAAGGGCGTGTTCTTGGATTTCGAGTGCAGCTTGAACCGGTCAAGCACGAATGGCGCATCGGGATCGAAGAGAACCAGGTCAGCGGGCGCGTCGATGCCGAGGCGGCCTGCCGCGAGCCCGAGCCGTGTTGCCGGCGAAAGCGACAGGGCGCGCCAAAGCGTCGGCAGGTCAAGATGGCTCGCATGGACCAGACGCAATGCCGCGGGAAGAAGCGTCTCGAGGCCAATTGCTCCCGACGCCGCCTCCTCGAAGGGCAAGCGCTTCGATTCCTCGTCCTGTGGCGTGTGCATCGAACTTATGATGTCTATCAAGCCGTTCGCCACGGCGTCCACGACCGCCAGCCGGTCGTCCTCTGAGCGCAGCGGCGGCTTGACCTTGAAGAACGTCCGATAGTCGCCGATGTCGATCTCGTTCAGGGTCAGGTGGTGGATCGAGACTCCGGCAGTGATGTCCAGTCCTGCCTGCTTGGCGCGTTCGAGGCGGCGGAGCGCACGCGACGTGGTCACCTGGTCGGCGTGGTACCTTGCGCCTGTCATTTCGACGACGGCAATGTCACGATCAAGGCCCATTCGTTCTGCCAGCGGCGAGACCGAGGGAAGCCCCCTGAGCGCCGCGAACTTCCCGCTTGTGGCGGACGCCCCGGATGAGAGTTCCGGCTCCTGCGGGTGCCCGATCACGAGGGCGCCAAGCGAAGCCGCATAGGCCATGCAGCGGGCGAAGACCTTGGTGCTCTGAACGACTCGGTCGCAGTCGGAAAACGCCACGGCACCCGCATCAAGAAGGAATCCGATTTCGGCCATTTCGCGACCGTCGCGGCCACGGGTCAATGCTGCCATGGGCAGGACGTTGACGGGCGAGGCCTCATTCGCCCTTCGGCGAACGAACTCCAGTACTTCGGGCGTGTCGATGGCCGGCAGCGTGTCCGGTCGGGTGACCATTGTCGTAATTCCGCCTGCTGCCGCGGCCATGCCGGCGGTGCGGAAACTCTCCTTGTGGCGTTCGCCGGGTTCACTGACCTTGACGCCGATGTCGATGATGCCTGGTGCCAGGCACTTCCCGTTGCAATCGATCCTTTCCGCATCGTCCATGCCTTGCGGACCAACGATGACACCGTCGCGAACCGCCAGGGTTCCGGTCTTGTCGGTCCCCTTCTCGGGATCGATCAATCGGGCATTCCGGAAGATCAGCGAGGCCATGGGCGTCAGGTGTCAGAACTGCAACAGAATCTCAAGGGAATTGTCCGGAACGCCGGACTGCCTTGTGCCGCGTCCCTGGCGAGGCGCATTCACGCTTCGCAGGCCCGTCGCCGGGCGGCCTCCACCTGCAAATGCGCCAAACCCGGCACCTCGTCACCTGCTGTTGCACCAAACAGCTCAACTGCCGACTGGCCGGGACACGCACGATCTGCACGCCGAAGGAGCGCCACTTCGCATGCTCGGACCCGAATTGCCGCTGCGGAAGACCTCGACCGCACGATTGCGGTCGATGCCGGCATGATTGCCGAAACGAGGTCGAAGCTCTTGCGTGATCGCCAGATATCCGGACGGCAGGTCACCTGCCGGTGAATTGGCGGTGGATGGCCTCTGCGGCGGCGTGGGCGGCGAGCAGGGCGCCTTCCTGCCATCCGGGCAG
>VXPN01000237.1 GCA_009839535.1 Boseongicola sp. SB0662_bin_57
GTCCGATGTCCTTGGCCTTCCTGGACGGTTTCGCAGGATCCCAGTCCTCGAACCTCTTCGCTGCCTGGTTGAGCGTGTCGAGTCCCGCCTTGGACGGCGAAGTGACCCCCTTGAGGTTGTCGGCCACATCCTTCACGCCGGCTTCGTCCGCTGCGTCCTCCATTGCACGCTGAAACTCGCGGGCCATTCGGCGCGCCTTGCCGACGAAGCGGCCAAGCGTGCGAAACAGGCCGACGAGGTCGCGCGGACCCAGAATGATCAGCGCGACTACGCCGACGACCAGAAGTTCACCCCAGCTCAATTCGAACATGGTTCGGAGACCGCCCTAGATCCTGGCTTCGTCCTAGGACTTTTCCGTGGCCTTGGACTTGTCTTCCTCGGGCGTCACGTCGCGCGCCACCGATGCCGCCTTGTCCTCGATCGCGTCCTCAACCTCTTCCTTGCCCTCGTCGACACCTTTCTTGAAGGCGGTGATTCCCCGGCCGACCTCGCCCATCAGTGACGTGATCTTGCCCCGTCCGAACAGGATCAGGACGACAATGGCGATAAGGAGGAGGCCTGGAAGGCCGATGTTGTTGAACATTGACTTACTCCCCTGTCTATCGAGAGCTATGTAGGTGACGGAGTCGCCAAGTGAAAGCGGCAAATCAGGATTCCCGTCCGATTGCACATTGGCGCGTTCGAACGCCAGGACAAATTTCATTGGAGGTGCCGCCGAATGATCAGGTTGGTGAGCTGGAACATCGACAAGCGCGTGAAGCCATGACGTGACTTGAAGAAGATGGCGCAGCGGGAGGGGGTCGATGTCGCGCTGTTGCAGGAAGCGGGAAGCCCGCCCGGCGACCTGGCCCACATGGTTCAATTCAAGGATGACGTATTCTGGAGCCGGCATCTCTATGACCGCTGGCCACTCGTCGTCGGACTGTCCGACCGAGTCAAGGTCGAGGGCTTTCGCCAGGTTCCACCCACTAGCGAATTGGGAGAAGGCGAAATCGGGGTGAGCGGAATCGGGACCATGGCCGTCGCGAAATTGACGCCGCTAAGCCGGCCGGAAGAAGAATTTCTCGCCGTGTTCATGTATGCACGTTGGATGAAGCCTCACCCATCGACCTGCAGTGGGTGGAAAGGCGCTTCGGACGTTTCGGCCCACCGGATCCTCTCGGATCTTTCAACCTTTGTCGGTCACCGCGATCCGAAAGAGCACCGCATACTCGCTGCGGGCGACCTTAACATGTTCTATGGCGCGATAGATCAATCACTGTCGTTGCCTGAACGCGAGCGCACGGTTTGGGACCGCTTCAAGGCACTCGGCCTGGAATTTCTCGGACCGCAGGCACCGGGCGGTCGCCAGGTCGCTGCGACGCAACCCCACGTGGGGCCGAAAACGCGAAACGTGCCGACCTACCGCACGCGCCAGCAATCTCCGGCAGAAGCGAACCGCCAGTTCGACTACGTGTTCGCTTCGCGCGGTTTCCACGAAAAGGTCAAGACGCGGGCGCTCAATGGCATCGACGAGTGGGGACCGAGTGATCATTGCCGCATCTTGATCGAGGTTGACGTCGGATGAACCAACCGGGCGCCGCCGAGGCCAGTCACTTGGCAATGCGACTTCATTCAAGAGAGCGCTTCATCGACCTGTGACGGTGGTCTGGCGAACCAATGCCGGCACCGGGCATGGAGAGACAAAGCCACATTCGAGGCGGTGACCCTTCGGTCGCAATCGACACGGCGTGCACGAGGGCGGGACCGCGTCACGCATGATCGGGCCCGGGTTTTCGCAAGCTGATCCAGGCGACGGTCATGACGCTTCCTTCGGAAACACAAAGCAGCGTCTACGCCGCATCATGAGCCAGAGTTGCGTGCCCGGCTTCGGCAGAAAGACGGACGGCACCGTCGCGGCAAGCGTCGACCCGTCATGCTCCATCCGGAACTCCACGAGACTCTCGTTGCCCATGTATCTCGCGCGGATGACGCTGCCCTTCGCCGCGACACCGTCCTCCCGGGTTGGATTCGGTCCCTTGCCGCCTCGGTCAAAGTCTATCCTCAGGTGCTGCGGGCGTATGACGATCTCGACTTCCGTTCCGTCAGGAACGCCGGGAATCAGGAACTCGCCGAACGGCGTGTCCGTCAACGCGCCCCGAACCGTCCCGCAGATCACGTTGACATCGCTGAAGAAGGCGGCGGCTTCACGATCAACGGGCGCGTTGTAGATGTTGTAGGGTGCCCCGCTCTGCACGATGCGCCCGTTCCGCATCAACGCGATCTCGTCGGCCATCCGCATCGCCTCTTCGGGATCATGAGTGACCAGCACGACGGCCGTGACCTCATCCTTCAGGATTTCGAGCGTCTCGTCCCGAATGCCATCCCGCAGCCGGTCATCCAGCCCCGAAAACGGCTCGTCCATCAACATGATCCGGGGCCGCGCCGCCAGGGCCCGCGCCAACGCCACGCGCTGCTGCTCGCCGCCCGACAACTGGTCGGGATATGCCTGCTCAAATCCCGACAGCCGCACCCGTTCCAGCATGCCCGCCACGCGACGACTTCTTTCCTGAGCCGTTCCTTTCAGCCCAAATGCAATGTTTTCGGCCACCGTCATGTGCGGAAAAAGCGCAAAGTCCTGGAAGATCAGGCCGATGCGCCGACTTTCCGGCGGGACATGCCGGATCTTGTCTGACAACACCTCCCCGTCTGCAAGAACCCGACCGTCATCAGGGCGGTCAACCCCGGCAATCAGCCGCAGCGTCGTGGACTTGCCGCAGCCCGACGGTCCAAGCAGGCATGTGACCTGTCCGGGACGCACCCTGAGGGACACGTCGGACACGACGGTCCGACCACCAAGACGGCGGGTCAGTCCCTCGATCGTCAAGCCATCCAGTCTGTCTTCCACGGCGACCCGCTCCCAATCCCGAGCAAAGCCCTCGGAATTGGCGCGGGATAGCAATGCGCCGCCACATGGACAAGCCCTCGATGCAAACGCGGTCACATGGTCAGGTTCGTTGCACCACCGTCCAGCAGGATGTTCTGGCCAACGATGAAGCCCGCATGCTGCGAGCAAAGGAAGGCACATGTGGCCCCGAACTCCTGCGGCGTGCCATAGCGTCTGGCCGGAATCGTCGCCTCTCGACGGGTCCGAGCCTCTTCCGGGGTTATGCCTTCTGCCTTGGCCACGCCTCCGTCCAGGAAAACTGCGCGATCCGTCGCGTGCACGCCGGGCAACAGGTTGTTGATGGTGACACCAGCGGGGGCCACCTGTCGCGAAGTGCCTGCCACGTAGCCCGTAAGACCGGTGCGCGCAGAATTCGACAGGCCCAGCACGCCAATCGGCGCGCGCACGGACTGCGACGTGATGTTCACGACCCGGCCCCAGCCCCGTTCCATCATGTCCGGCACCAAGGCCCTTATCAGGGCTATCGGCGCAAGCATGTTGGCGTCGAGGGCAGCGATGAAATCGTCCCGTTCCCAGTCTTGCCACATGCCCGGCGGCGGGCCGCCCGCGTTGTTGACCAGGATGTCAATCGTCCCGCAAGCGGCGAGCACTTTCTCCCGCCCGTCATCGGACGTGATGTCGGCGGCAACGGTCGTCACGTCAACGCCGTGTGCCGTGCGTATTTCTTCTGCGGTGGTCTCAAGCGCCTCCGCACCGCGTGCGTTCATCACGAGGTCCACTCCGGCCTCGGCCAACGCCACGGCGCAGCCCCGCCCCAAGCCTTTCGACGAGGCGCAGACCAGCGCACGCTTTCCCTCAATTCCGAGATTCATGGCAATCCTCCGCTGTTTTCCCGCGCCTATCATCCTGACCTTCGCGGCGAAAGAGTGGAGAGACCGTCAAAGCCATGATAGGTGGCGATCATGTCCAATGAAGCAGACGCAGAAAAAGCTCTTCGCCTGATCTCCGAGGCCGGTTTCAAGATCGGTCCTGATTGGGACGAGGCCCACCAGATTGTTCAGGCTCATGAAGGAAAGGCGATCTTCGACGCGATCCATGCGCTTCTGCACCGCATCGAGGGAGATCGCTTCAACGCAGGCTACTGGGATCGAAGGGCAGGAACGGATCTCGGCGGAGACGGATTCGCTGTCGAGGCGGACCGCAAGACGGTGGAGGGTCGCCAGCATCCGGACCGCGACGCGCAGTTCCGGCGCATCGACCGCAGGGTGAGGGCCTTCCAGAGGCTTGGCCAGCCGGTCATCTCGGTCGACACGAAGAAGAAGGAGCTTGTCGCCCCTGTCACAACGGCGGCAGGGAATGGCGCCCGAAGGGGACCCCCGAGAAGGTCAACGTCCACGACTTTCCCGACCCGGAGCTCGGCAAGGCGATACCCTGCGGCGTCTACGACATGACGGCCGACAAGGGCTGGGTCAGCGTCGGCATCGACCACGACACCGCGTCGTTCGCGGTGGAAAGCGTGCGGCGGTGGTGGCGGAGCATGGGCCGTCCCCTGTACCGCGACGCAGGCAGGCTCCTGATCACGGCCGACGGCGGCGGCTCCAACAGCAGCCGCAACCGGCTGTGGAAGTTCGAGCTGCAGCGCCTTGCCGACGAGCTCGGGCTGAAGATCTCGGTCTCCCACTTCCCGCCCGGAACGAGCAAGTGGAACAGGATCGAGCACCGCATGTTCTGCCACATCACCCGGAACTGGCGCGGACGGCCCCTGGTCAGCTGCCAGGTCATCGTCGCGCTCATCGCCGCGACCACGACCCGCACCGGCCTGAAGATCCGGTCGGGGATCGATGACAACGAGCATCCCCTCGGCGTCAAGGTCTCCGACGAGCAGATGAAGGCCCTGAACATTCGCCGCGACGGCTTCCACGGCGAATGGAACTACACCTTGATGAACAGGTGATATTCGTCACGTTATTTTGGCGAGATGCCTAAGTGACCATCGACCAGAAAGGTGTTGCTGTTTCGTTCCGGAGCGGTCATGCTGCGCGGGCGGGCGCAGGAAACGCCCGGTCCCCCGGAAGCTCACGCAGGAGCGAACACGTGGCCCTGATGC
>VXPN01000124.1 GCA_009839535.1 Boseongicola sp. SB0662_bin_57
TCGGGTTGCCCGGGTTCCTCATCTCGAAGAAACACGGCGGCTCCCCGGTCCGGGTGAGATAGTCAACGCTTTGCGACACGAAGCTCTGATTGTCCGAACCGACAAAGGCCTCCCCGATTCCTGCAATGTTCCTGTCCAGCAGGACCGTCGGAACCTCTTCGCAAAACCGGGCAATGTGATCCCGGTCGGAACTCCGGCCGAGCGGGGCCAGAAGCACACCCGACGGACGCAGCGACCTGAGGTCGTCGAGAGCCTCGTTCTCGAGTTTCCGCTCACCGTGCGAACTGAACAGCGTCGCATGGAATCCGGCTTCGATGCAGCGGCGTTCCAGAGTTCTCGCGATCTCGGCAAAGACAGGGTCTGCAAGGTAAGGAACCATGATGCCTACGCTCTTTGTGAGTTGGCGGTTCTGGTTCATCGCGTAAATGTTAGGGCGATAGTCGTACTGTTCCAGAGCGGCCTCAATCCGCTCACGCGTCGACTTGCGGACACTTCCCGGGTCGTGAAAGTACTTGGAAACGGTCGGGCGCGAGACGCCGCTCGCCGCCGCGAAATCTTCCATGGTCCTGATGATCGGTTCTCCCAACCTCGAATCTCCTATATGCGCCGACTCCGGCGCGTTGCGGCAGACGTGCGCGAATCGTCGACACCGGCGGCGCTAGCCCTCACAAAAAACATGACGCGCGCAAAGCTATATTTTACAGTACCAGGGTCCGTTGACAATCGGGTTGCGATTCTGGCGGATCGATGCCAGCTCCCGCCTCAATGACCGCCGGGACAGCGGCACTGGCAAGACCCGCAGGCGCCAAAGAGAATGCTGACAGGCCGGTGCCCTGACCGACGCAACGCGGGTGGGGGCCGAGCCGATGCTGCCCGGCAAGGCGATCGATCCCGGCGCCACCGCGACGATCAACCGGCAATTCATCGAGACGGTGCGCAGGCGCTTCCGCACGGAATCGCCGTGGCGCGACCTTCCGGAGCGCGTCAGAAACCGGAACAGCGTCTTCGAGCGGTTCCCCCGCCGGGCGGTTTCAGGCGTCTTCGAGCGCGTCTTCCACGCTCCGTGCCAGATCCAGACTTTGCGGCTTGGCTGCCTCTTCAGCCAGGACGCGGGACCAAAGCCCTGTCCGTCGTTCATTTGCACGAGCGGACCGGCCATCGCGGCAGTCGAGGCCCCGTTGATGAAGGAGGGCGACGCCGGGCGGCGGTCGCAAGTTCTTTCCGTGCCGTTCTTGACTCACGACGCGCCTCGCGCCGATGAATTGGTCGTCGCGCCGCGAACTGCGATGCCGAACCGGCCGAGTCATCGCGTAGGAGACAGGAATCAGGACCTGGAGGATCTGGGCAATTACGTGGACAACCCAACCGCGGTCCGAGACCGAAGGCATCAGCTTCATTCGTGCCGGCACGGGATCCAGGCTGTATCTGGTTCACGGCGTAGGCCTGCGAGCGGAGGCATGGATGGCGCAAGTCAAAGATCTGTCGGCGACGCAGCACTGCCGCGCCTTTGACCTTCCGGGCCACGGTGCCAGTCGCGCCCTGCCGCGCCCCGCAACGCTAGCGCAGTATACGGACCGCATCGCGGCCGCAATCGATGCACCGGGAGTTGTGGCCGGCCATTCGATGGGTGCCATGATCGCACTCGACCTGGCAGTCCGTCATCGGCATCTGGTCAAGGGAGTCGCCGCGCTGAACGCCATCTATTGCCGCAACCCAAAGGCTGCGGAGGCAGTGCGGCGACGCGCGGCGGATCTGTCCGCCACGGAACTGAATGATCCGGAAACCACCCTGGCGCGCTGGTTTGCCGGTCAGGACACGGCCGCGCGGCGTGCATGCCGGGCGTGGCTGGCCGAGGTGTCCGCCGAGCATTACAAGGCGGCCTACGAGGTGTTTGCCGCGGAGAATGGACCTGCTGATGCGGATCTGGCGCGCCTGTCCTGTCCGGCCCTGTTCATGACCGGTGGAGCCGAGCCCAATTCAACGCCGGAAATGAGCAAGGCGATGGCACGGATCGCACCGCAAGGCCGTGCCGTCATCGTTGAGGGCGCCGCACACATGATGCCCATGACGCATGCGGTCCCGGTGAATGCCGAGCTTGCCGTCCTGATCCGTGACGCGTCCCGATGACTACGACCGGCCCCAGCGCCCTGCGCGATGCCTTTGGCGGGTTCATGACCGGCGTGACCGTCGTGACGACGCGGAACCCCGGCGGAGCGCCTCTTGGGTTCACGGCCAATTCCTTTTCTTCGGTTTCTCTCGATCCTCCAATGCTCCTGGTCTGCCTCGGCCGTTCGCTGTCAAGCCACAACATTTTCGCGACCTGCACTCATTTCGCCGTGTCGGTGCTGGCCGAGGGACAGGAAGACGTGTCGAATGTCTTTGCCAGCTTCAAAGGCGACCGGTTCGCCCGGATAGCCCATGGCTCCGACGCCAACGGGATTCCCGTGATCGACAACGCCGTGTCGCAGTTTTCCTGCCGAAGGACGCAATCCATCCCTGCCGGCGATCACACAATACTTCTGGGACAGATTACCGGGTTCACGCACAGGGACGGGTTGGGGCTGGGTTACGCGAGGGGGCAGTATTTCAGCCTGGGCCTGGAACGCGCCGCGATGGTTGTCGACAGCACCCGCCGCATCGTCGCGGCGGCGTTGGTCGAACGGGACGGCCATGTCCTGCTGGAAATGACGCCGGGCGGGATGCGCCCTCCACAGTTCGAGTTCGAGGCTCCAGGCAATCTTCGCGCTGCAATGGAGGCACGATTGCCAGGCACCGTTCGCCTGGGGAGCGCCTATTCCATCTTTGACGACCGGCCGACCAACACCCACTACACGTGCTTTCTGGCGCAAGCCACGCAAGACTGCGCGCTGGAGGGGCGGCTTGTCCCGATCGGCGACATCACCGGGCTGACCTTCGAGACACCGGCAATTGCTGCCCTGTGCAAGCGTTTTGCCCTCGAACACAGCACCCGGGATTTCACCCTTTATGTCGGCGACGAGGCGTCCGGCGAGCGGCACGAGATCAAATAGGAGCCTTGACCATGGAGTTCTCGCTGTTTGCCCATATGGAGCGTCTGACTCCTGACCAGTCACATGCCGAGCTTTATGAGGATTTCATTTCTCTGTGCCAAATGGCTGACACGGGCGGGATGCGGGCGATCTGGACTGGTGAACATCACGGAATGGAGTTCACCATTGCGCCCAACCCCTTCCTTTCGATCATGGACCTGGCGCATCGCACCAGGAATGTCCGGTTGGGCACCGGCACCATCATCGCGCCGTTCTGGCATCCGATCAAGCTGGCCGGCGAGGCTGCCGCGACCGATCTGATGACGGGCGGCAGGCTGGAACTCGGAATCGCCCGTGGCGCCTATTCCTATGAGTACGAGCGCCTCATGCCTGGGCTGGACGCCTGGGAAGCCGGACAGCGGCTGCGGGAAACCGCACCCTTGCTGCGCCGGTTGTGGAAGGGCGATTGCGCCCATGACGGAAAGTACTACAGCTTCCCGGCATCCACGTCCTCACCCAAACCGGCGCAACCTGACGGCCCGCCCGTCTGGATTGCCGCCCGCGACCCCAACAGTCACGAGTTTGCAGTGCAAAACGGCTTCAACGTACAGGTTACGCCGCTCTGGCAGGGCGACGAAGAGATCGAAACGCTGATGGGTCGCTTCAATGCCGCCTGCGCGGGCCATGACGGGCCGCGCCCCAAAGTCTTGCTGCTGCATCACACCTATGTCGGGACCGATGCCAGGGACATCGATCAGGCTGTGCAGGATCTGACGCGGTACTTCGCGTATTTCGGGGCGTGGTTCCAAAACAAGCGCCCCGTGTCACAGGGCTTGATTCAGGCGCTTGGCACGGAGGAGATTGCCGCAAGCAAGATGATCTCTCCCGAAGCGATCAGGCGCGACCTGACCATCGGAACCCCCAGGCAGGTGATCGACCGGCTGAAACGCTATGAGGACCAGGGCTACGACGAGTTTTCGTTTTGGATCGACAGCGGCATGACGATAGATCGCAAGCGTGCGTCGCTGGCGCGGTTCATCGACGACGTGATGCCCGCATTCGCATGAGGCTGCCATGACCGAAAGGCCGCACTTCCAGCTGTATGTCGACGGGGCCTGGACCGAAGGTTCTGCCGCACAGGTCATGGAATCGCAGAACCCGGCAGACGGCAAGGATTGGGCGACCTTCGCCTGCGCCGCGCCCGAAGATGTCGATCACGCCGTGGTTGCTGCCCGGCGGGCGCTCGAAGATCCAGCCTGGCGCGACTTGACCCAGACGGCGCGCGGGCATCTCTTGTTCAGGCTTGCCGACCTTGTGGAACGGAATGCCGAGCGGCTCGCGCGGCTGGAGACCGCTGACAGCGGCAAGCTCTTGGCTGAAACCGCGGCCCAGGCGACCTATGTCGGCAGCTATTACCGGTACTTCGCCGGGCTGGCTGACAAGATCGAAGGGGCCGTGCTGCCGATCGACAAGCCCGGCATGCATGTCTTCACGGGAGGACCTGAGACTGCGCGCCATGTGATACGGAATTCGGCCGAGAACTTTGCGGCAACGACGCTGGAACTGGGGGGCAAGTCACCCATCCTCGTGTTCGACGACGCCGATCTGGACAGCGCGATCAACGGATTGATCGCAGGCAACTTTGGCGCGTCGGGCCAAAGCTGCGTCGCTGGCTCGCGCGGGCTGGTGCAACGAGACATCCTGGCGACGCTGGTCGAAAGGATTGCGGAAAGAGCCGGCAGCATCACCATCGGGGATCCGCTTGATCCTGCAACCGATGTCGGGCCGCTTTGCACGAGGGCTCAGATCGAGAGAATCGAGACGACACTGGCGCAGGCCGTCGACCAGGGCGCGACCATCCACTTTGGCGGAATGCCGCTCGATCAGCCCGGGAACTACATGCAGCCGACGCTGGTGGAATGTGCCGGACCCGACATCAGCACTCTTGAAGTGGAAATGTTCGGTCCGGTCATGTCGCTC
>VXPN01000477.1 GCA_009839535.1 Boseongicola sp. SB0662_bin_57
TGGCGGCCTGAGCATGTCGTCGGACAGTTGCGGCTGGACGGCTGCAAGGCCGATGTCGGTGTGCCTGATCTGGGCTTGAACGACGCTTGGGAGAAGGGTGCACGCACATTGGTCGTCGGCGTGGCGAACCGGGGCGGGGTCATCCCTGAGTCCTGGCTCGATGTTCTGAAGGAGGCTCTGGAAACCGGATTCGACCTGGCAAACGGCCAGCATAACCTGCTGCGCGATCAGGACGTCCTGAGGGAGACTGCGCGGCGGAACGATCGAACGCTCCACGACGTGCGGGTTCCGACCGTCGCCTATCCAATTGCGAACGGAAAGAGGCGTGCAGGCAAACGTTGCCTGGCGATCGGCACGGACTGCTCAATTGGCAAGATGTACACCGGCCTCGCCATGGACCGCGAAATGAGGACGAGAGGAAGAAAGTCGACCTTTCGGCCGACTGGCCAGACAGGAATCCTGATCACGGGGAACGGCGTGCCTCTCGACGCCGTAGTCGCGGACTTCATGGCAGGCGCGATCGAATGCCTGACGCCGGACAACGATTCCGACCACTGGGATCACATCGAGGGACAGGGCAGCCTTTTCCACGTTTCCTACTCCGGCGTGACGATGGCACTGATTCATGGCGGGCAGCCGGATGCCATCATACTGGCCCATGAGCCGACCCGGACACACATGCGAGGCCTGCCCCATTACGGACTGCCGACGCTCGAAGACCTTCGCGACATTGCGCTTCCAGTTGCGCGGGTCGCAAATCCGAACGTGAGGATTTGCGGGATCTCGGTGAATACGAGCGCGCTGGACGATGATGAGGCCGTGCGCTCTTGCGAGGAGATCGAGGAGCGGATGGGTCTGCCAACGGTGGATCCCTTCCGGCACGGGGCCGGTCGCCTTGTGGACGCGCTGGAAGCGGTCTGAAGCTGTCGGGTGGCTGTGCAGGTCGATGTTCAGCGGTGATCATGACGGGTTGCGCCACGCATTGGGATTGATCATCCGGCAGAACGTTCCGTACGCATTCTTCGGGGGCGAGATGCGGGAAAGATCCGATTGAATGGAGATACGCACGAATCCCGAGACGTTTCGTCTGGCCGAGACATTTGCGATCTCGCGTGGATCACGTGAAGTCGCCGAGGTTCTGACCGTTTGCGTCGAGGAGGATGGGAAGGTCGGATGGGGCGAGTGCGTTCCCTATGCGCGCTACGGCGAATCCATGGAGTCGGTTGCGGGTCAGGTGATGGGTCTGCCGTCTGGGCTGACCCGCGAGGGGCTCCAGGAAACGCTGCCGGCCGGCGCGGCACGAAATGCCGTTGACTGCGCGCTTTGGGATCTTGCGGCAAAGCGGGCAGGAGAGCGGGCATGGCGGCTGGCGGGGGTCGAGAAGCCAGGCCCCGTGGTCACCGCGTTTACGCTGTCGCTCGACACTCCCGAGAGGATGGAGGCGTCCGCTCGGAGGCACGCCGGGCGCCCGCTGCTGAAGGTGAAGCTGGGTGGCGAAGAGGACATGTCCCGACTTGAAGCTGTTCGGCGCGGCGCTCCTGAGACGCGGCTTATTGTCGATGCGAACGAGGGATGGAGTGCCGAATTGTATTCGGAGATTGCGCCACACCTGGTGCGGCTCGGCGTCCAGTTCGTTGAACAGCCCTTGCCCGCCGGCAATGACGGAATGCTCGCCGAGATCCAGCGGCCGCTACCGGTCTGCGCTGACGAGTCGGTTCATGACAGGGCGACCTTGCCTGCGCTCATGGGCAAGTATGATGCAGTGAACATCAAGCTCGACAAGACCGGCGGCCTGACGGAGGCGTTGGCACTCATGGATGCCGCAAGGGCGCAAGGTCACGACATCATGGTTGGATGCATGGTCGGCACGTCGCTTGCCATGGCGCCGGCAATCCTCCTCGCGCCAGGTGCGACGGTGGTTGACCTTGACGGGCCGCTCCTTCTGGCCGAAGACCGCGACCATGCGCTGGAATATGAAGACGGACGCGTGCATCCGCCGCGGCCTGAACTGTGGGGGTGAGCGATGAGCCGCATCGTGTACGTCAATGGAGAATACGTTCCCGAAAAGGAGGCTCGCGTGTCGATATTCGACCGAGGGTTTCTCTTTGCTGACGGCGTCTACGAAGTGACCAGCGTGCTGGACGGCAAGCTGATTGACTTCGCCGGACACGCGGCGCGGCTTGAAAGATCCTTGGGCGAAATCGAAATGGTCTCGCCAGTCTCCGGAGAGGAACTGGCCGAAGTCTTCCGGGAACTGGTGCGACGGAACGGGCTGACCGAAGGCATGATCTATCTCCAGATCACTCGTGGCGCGGACAAGGACCGGGACTTCGACTGTCCCGTACCCGAACTCGTGCCGCCCACGGTGCTGGCGTTCACGCAGACCAAGAACATTGTCGGCAACCCGGCCGCGACGACTGGCATCAGCGTGATCACGATCGACGATCTCCGCTGGGCGCGCCGCGATATCAAGACGGTCCAGCTCCTTTATCCCGTTCTTGGCAAGAAGATGGCAAAGGATCAGGGAAAGGACGATGCCTGGATGGTCGAGGACGGTGTTGTGACCGAAGGTACCTCGAACAATGCCTGCATTGTCCGGGATGGCAGGATCATCACGCGTGACCTGTCGGAAAAGATCCTGCACGGCATCACCAGGAAGGCCGTGCTTGCGTTTGCGCGGGAGGCACAGATGAAGGTCGAGGAGCGACCGTTCACAGTGGACGAGGCCAAGGAGGCGGACGAGGCATTCATTACGTCTGCATCCACTTTGGTGATGCCGGTCATTGAAGTCGACGGCGCAAGGATCGGTGACGGAAAGCCCGGTCCGGTCGCAACCCGGCTTCGAGAGATCTATGTCGAGGAATCCCGGAAGTCGGCCGTATAGCGCTGTTGCCGTGCTCCCTTGAGGCCAGGTTGCGCGGCCGAAGCCTCTGCTGAAGTGGACCCGCACGGACACGGCCGCGGATCATGTGGCGACGGCCGCTGGTTCAGCCGTCGGTTCCGGTCTGATCATCATGGAGCTTCCGGGACTGCTCGAACGCAGCCTTTTGTCCTGCCGTTGCCTCGGTCTGGTGCATGGCTTTCCAGTCGTCGTAGGGCATGCCGTAAAACGATTCACGAGCATCCTCCTTCGAAATCTCCATGCCCCGTTCCCCGGCCGCCTCCTGATACCAGCGCGAAAGGCAGTTCCGGCAAAATCCGGCGAGGTTCATCAGGTCGATGTTCTGAACGTCCGCGCGGTCGTCCATCAGGTGCCTCTGCAACCGCCGGAACGCGGCAGCTTCCAGTTCAATGCGGGTCTTGTCGTCCATCAAGCCTCTCCTCGTGTTTCTGCCGCTTGCAGTGCCTCTGGAAGGACTCCGGCAAGGCGGTCGGCCCATTCTGCCTGATCTCTCTCGTCGCCGATCAGGTCGTTCCGCACTTCGATCAGGGTGTTCTGTCGCCTTGTCTGCACGGCATGCCTGTCAATCGTGTCCCCCTCGAGCCTGCCGCTGTAGGGCTGGTTTGCACCGACGACCAGCTGCCTTTCGCGAGCCAGCCCCGCCAGCAGGGGGCGCGAAAGACGGTCATCGTCGGCAAACAGCAGTGTTACGTGCCATGGGCGGGGCCTTCGACCGCGAAACTGCCGTGTGAATGAATGGACCGAAAGGATGATGGTGTCCGGCCGCCTTGCCGCGATCTTTGCGATGGTGCGGTGGTATGGACGGTAGAGCATCTCCTTGCGCCGTTCGATTTCGGTCTCGTCCGCATCGCGATTGGCCGGGATGATGGTGCCGTCGTAGATTCGCATGACAAGGGTCGGATCCTGTTCGCCCCGGTTGGGATCGATGACAAGGCGCGAGTAGTTTGCCAGCACTGCGGGCGCATCCAGTCGCTCCGCCAGCTTCAGTGCCAGCCCTGACGCGCCCACGTCATATGCGATATGCCGCGACATGTCGTCGCGCGAGATTCCGAGGTCGCCATTCGCCACCCAGGACGGCACGGCGTTCGATGCATGGTCGCACAGCACCAGCCATCGCGCGGGTCGTGCTTCGCCGGCGACGATGACGGGAGTCAGGTCCGATGATTCCTCCGGTACAGTCGGCATGGCGGGAAGCTATCGTCCGAATCGTCCCTTGGCCAGTTGTCATGCGCTAACAATTGCGGCAGTAGAGGACATCGTCCAATGCCGAGGGAAATGCCTCATGCGCCGGCTCCGAAACGTCAAGATCGTCGCGACACTGGGTCCTGCATCGAGTTCCTACGACATGATCCGCAGACTGTTCGAGGCCGGAGCCGACACGTTTCGCCTGAACACCAGTCACGGAGATCATGATGACATAAGGGCGCGACACGAGATCATCCGCAAGGTCGAACAGGACGTGGGTCGGCCCATCGGGATCCTTGCCGACCTGCAGGGGCCGAAGCTCAGGGTGGGCACCTTCGCGAACGGGGCCGTTGATGTCGAAGAGGGCCAGCGCTTTCGTTTCGACCTTTCGGACGCGCCCGGCGGGCCAAGCAGGGTGCAGCTTCCCCATCGCGAGATCTTCCAGGCCGTGGAGAAGGACGCAACGCTGCTTGTCAACGACGGCAAGGTCCGCATGAAAGTCGAGGAGCATGGTCCCGATTTCGCGGACTGCAGCGTCCTGGTCGGCGGCACGGTCTCGGACCGGAAGGGCGTCAATGTTCCGGACGTCCTGCTGCCGCTCGCGGCATTGTCGGAGAAGGACAGGTCGGATCTGGAATTCGTGTGCGAGCTTGGCGTCGACTGGTTGGCCCTGTCGTTTGTCCAGCGCGCCGAAGATGTCCACGAGGCGCGCGAGCTGACACGGGGCCGCGCGGCGCTGATGACAAAGGTCGAGAAGCCCGCTGCGGTGCGCAATTTCAATGCCATTCTTGAAGCGTCGGACGGAATCATGGTCGCACGGGGCGACCTCGGCGTGGAATTGCCGGTCCAGAACGTGCCGCCGATCCAGAA
>VXPN01000257.1 GCA_009839535.1 Boseongicola sp. SB0662_bin_57
CCGCTCGGGCTTCGCCCTCGCTCGCTGCTGTTGCACCTCAGAGTGGAACCCGGGTAGGTACGAATCGGTCGAATGCGCCGATTTGCAACAATCTGGGCTACACCCATGGTGATCGCGGCATCTTGAGAAGAACCTGCTTTCGGCCTCGCCGTCGCAGGCAAGGGTGCGTTTTTCGAATGGCGAGGGCGGAGTCCTTTCGGAGCCCTGGACTCTCGGCCAGCCAGAACCTCAACGTCGCCGCTGACCCGGGGTCGCGCATCATGCCGTGCGAACGGCAAAAATGCGCAGCTTTCCGCGGTCTACGGAGAACCTCCGGCGTCAAGGGGCCCGCCAAATCCGCTCACGGACCTGCAGCTCCCCATTGCAGCTACTCTCTTGGCGTTTTCCAAACAGGAGTTGGCGGCCCGTCGATCAGACGGGTGGCCAGCCATGCACTGGCAATCATGACCACGAGCACCAGCACGGCAGAAAGGCTGAGCGATGCAGTGCCCGAAAGCCCGGCACCTACGGTGCATCCGCCAGCAAGCACTCCGCCGAGACCCATCATCGCCGCACCTGAGAGGTAGCGCATGGTCTGTCCGGGCGTCTCGAAGCTCTGGAGCACCAGTTCGCCGCGCGGTGCGGCGGCCAGAAAACTGCCGAGCAGCGTGCCTCCCACAAGGCCAGTGCCGAATCCAGCCGGAATCGACGTGGAGGCCACGCTCCAGAACAGCGTGTCCGCCCAAGGAGCGGTAAACGAAATCGACGCCATGGGAATCGGATCGAACGCGTCCTGCAGGAAGACGCCGGTCCCGAACCATCCAATGGGAACGAGCATGCCGATTGCGGCGCCAAGCAGCAGCTGAGCCAGACGCGCACCTGACCGATGGATCACTGCCGCAAGGACCACGAAAGTCATGGCCACCCAGGGAACGGATCCACCCGGCAGATTGCCAAGATTGGCGAAGTCGCCGACATTGAGGGTCACCGTCCCGAGCCCGATGCGAAGCGGTGCCAGAACACCCTTCAGTGCCGCATGCGCCACGATGGCAAAGACCGCTATGCAAATGGCAGCGCGCAGGTTGCCTGTCGCGGACAAGACCGTCAGCCGCGAAATGCAGCCGCGCGTCAGGACCATTCCCGTGCCGAACAACGCTCCCCCGACAAGCACCGTCAGGATTGGCAGCGCTCCCGCGTGAAACCTGTGCCCGATGAAACTCAGCTGGCCGCCGAGGACCAGTGCCTGGGTGCCAAGCATCGCAACCAGGAATGCCATGAGCCAGACCCCGAACGCCGGGAACCGTTCAACCGTGAACTCGACCACGCTGCGCCTGAGGCAAAAGCGCGACAGCTGGGCAGCAACGCCGAAGGCCAGGCCAATCAGGACTCCAAGCAGGCAAGAGGCGAATACCGGATTGATTTCCGTGTCATAGAGTTCGTAGAGCATCTCCGGATTCCTGTTCGCGGCGCAGCTTCCAGATCATATGCGGGAACATGCCAACTGGCAAAAATGCCGGGATTTCCGTTGTCAACGAACACGATCGGGCAGTTGGAATGAATCCGTCCCCTTCACGACTCAAGCCACCGCTCTTGATCCCGCAAAGCGGCTGCAAATGAGCGTGTTCCCGAAATTTCGCTGCGCCATAACGCGCAAATGGGCGCCCGTTCGAAGAACAAGCGCCCAGTTGCGAAACGAGGGACAGTGTGAACAAGGGTCAGCTGTTTCGAATTCCGACCCACGCAGTTCAAGTGGAGGCGAAGTCCTTCCAATTGAAGGTGCATCGCAAAGATGTGATCACCTTGCCTGCCTCAAGGTCCGAGAACACCGGGCCAGTTTGCGTCAGCACGCTGGATGTTGCCTGCGACATCCTTGAGCCAGGTCCTTCGGACGCCCGTGGAGTAGTTCAGGTAGAGCCGCCCGTCATGAATCGACCATGCTTCCGGAACGGTCATTGCCGTAGCGCCTTTCGACACGGCGTAGGCACAGTAGCCGCCGTACTTTGGAGCGTATTTTTCGGGATCCGCATCGAACAGCGCCTTGTGTTCGGCGTTGGCAAAGCGAAATGTCGCTCCCTCAAGATCCGACGTTATCGCCGCATCGCCCTCGACGGGTCTCGACATCGTGAAATATGCAACGGGATCATAGCCGTGAATCGCCACGCCATTTGTGGCAAAGACCGGCGGTTGAGCCGCATGCGCCGAAAACGTGCCAATCGTGCCAGCCAGAAACGCCACGGCGGAAAGATTCAGAAATAGCCGACGGGTCTGCATGTCGTGTCTCCCATGGTGTCCTAACGCCCTGCCCGGCAGTGTTCGTTGCCGGGATCGAAAACGCAACCCATGCGACATCAAGTTTCGTTGCCGACACGCGCTGCTTGCCGCTGCGCCGCCGCATACAGGGCCACAGCGGACGCATTGGAGACATTGAGCGAGTCAAAGCCTCCAGCGGCCCCGATCCTCGCCAGCCGGTCGCAGGTCGCTCTTGTCTTCATTCGAAGCCCCCGCCCTTCGGCGCCCAGGACCAGCGCGATGCGTCCCGGCGCCTTCGCCAGCGCTGCCTCCAGCGTCACGTCGGCCACGCCATCCAGTCCGATCACGAAAAACCCGCGCTCTCTGAGGTCCTCCATTGCAGATGCCAGGTTGCGAACCCGAACGTATGGAAGTCGCTCCAAAGCGCCGCTGGCCGACTTGGCCAATGCTCCGGTCTCCGGTGCGGAATGCCGCAAGGGTGCAACCACGGCGCTGGCCCCGAACACTTCGGCCGACCGAAGGATCGCTCCTGCGTTGTGGGGGTCGGTGACCCGGTCGAGGCAGAGCACGACAACGCGAGGATGATCCGGCAAGAGACTCTCAAGTGCGCCCCAGTCGAGAGGCTTGACCTCAAGCGCGGCGCCCTGATGAACCGAGGCGGGTTCCAAAGGCGCCGGAAACTTCCTCGCATCCGCAATTTCGGGCTCGATGCCAGACTCGCTGACCACTTCCGAAAGCCGGTCGAATGCGTTCTTCGTCAGCACGAGGCGCAGTTTCCTGCGCGCCGGATTGGACAGTGCATGCCGCACCGCGTGCAGTCCGAACAGCCAGATTGTGTCCATCCCGGACTCGCGTTTCCTGCTTCTGCGCCTGGTGATCCGATCAGGTCCCTTCATTGCCCGGCTATCCCTCCCTGCGGGCGCGAGTGCAACCCGCATTCCCGCTTGACCGGTCGCGACCGCGCCGCTATTTGACCCCGGCATGCCGAGGACGGCATCGTCAAGTGGGCGACAGGCCGCAAGGTGTGGCAGGGGACTGTAACTCCCTCGCGGAGACGCATGCTAGGTTCGATTCCTAGGTCGCCCACCATCCGCCCTGACAGATCCTCGCAAGCAACGAGGCAATGGCAAAGCGCCACGCCCACATCATCGTGCCGGGCATTTCGTTCGGTGGCCGCGTCTCGAATCCAGAGCGCGATCAAAAGTCGGTCGGTGCGCCCCCTTCGCGCTTGCGCCGTTCGACGAACGCCGCGAGTTCGTCACGTATGTCGTCATCAAGCGGAGGCGGCTCGAACTGTTCGACGATCTGCTTGCAGAGCGCGTGCGCGCGTTCCGCCGTCCAGGTGCCGCCCTTGATCATCCACGCCTCGAAATTCGTCCAGTCGCTGACAAACGGGCGATAGAACGCGGTCTCGTATCGGTCCTGCGTGTGCTGGATCCCGAAGTAATGCCCGCTGGAACCAACCTCCCGTATTGCATCCAAGGCGATGTCGTCGGGGTTCGTCGCCACGACTTCCGGCTCCATGTAGCGCTGGATCATCTGGAGCACTTCGCAATCCATCACGAACTTCTCGGGACTTGCGATCAGTCCGCCCTCGAGCCATCCGGCCGCATGATAGACCATGTTCGTTCTCGACTGGACAGCCGCCCAGAGCGAGTTTGACGTCTCCCACATGGACTGTCCGTCGGGGACATTGGCCGCGCAGACACCGGAGGAACGCAGCGGCAGGCCGTAGTAGCGTGCCAACTGTCCCGTCATCTGGGTCGCGCGCATGTATTCCGGCGTCCCGAAGGCCGGCGCGCCCGACTGCATGTCCACGTTTGAAGTGAACGTACCGAGCACGCAGGCGCAGCCGGGCGCGACATGCTGGAACAGGGCGATGGCTGACAGGGCCTCGGCTATCGACAGGGTCACGGCGCCAGCCAATGTCACCGGCGCCATCGCACCGGCAAGCGTGAACGGCGAAACGACCACGGCCTGACCTCGGCGTACCAGACGCAGGCAGCCATCGATCATCGGCTGGTCGTGCTTCAGCGGCGACGTGGAGTTGATGTTCGTGTACATCCGCGGGCGCTCCTGAAACTCCTCCTCCGAGAGTGCGCTGCCGATCTTCACCATCTCCATCACGTCTTCGACCCGCTCCTTGCCCAGCGAATATGCGTGCAACACCTTGTCGGTCAGTGTCAGCTTGTCATAGAGCATGTCCAGATGCCGAACGCTTGGATGGATGTCGACGGGCTCGACCGGGTAGCCGCCCGCGAAGTGGATGCAGTTGAAATGCTGGGTGAGCTTCAGGAGCCTGATGCACTGCTCGCGCGTGCCTGGAACCTTCTTGCCGAGTTCGAGGTCAAAATAGTTCGGCGGTGACGAGACGTTTCCAAAGACGATGTGTCCCCCTCCAATCGTCAACTTTCTGTCCGGATTGCGTGGCAGGAGCGTGAATGAAGCCGGCGCATGCCCGACCATTTCCATTACCCAGTCCCGACCCATCCTCACATTTGTCCCGTCGACCTTGCAACCTGCCTTCTTGAGGATCTCCAGGGCCTCCTCGTTCAGGAACTCGACGCCGATCTCCTCCAGAATGTGCATTGCACCGCAATGGATTGCCTGGATGCCGTCTTCATCCAGCGGTTCGGTGGGGGCATCAAGATTGACGGGAATTCGCCAAGGCATTTGCGGGAACAGTTCGCCCGATCTCCTGTCGCGGTTTCCTGCGCGCCCAC
>VXPN01000083.1 GCA_009839535.1 Boseongicola sp. SB0662_bin_57
TGGCGCATTCGGTGATCCCGTCCTTCACCAACCCGAACAACCTGTCGATTGCCACAGGCCGGCCGCCGGCGGTGCATGGCATCTGCGGCAACTTCCTGTTCGACCCGGATACCGGCGAGGAAGTGATGATGAATGACGTCCGCTTTCTTCGTGCGCCCACCATCTTTTCGAAGTTCTATGAGGCCGGCGCTCGCGTTGCGATGGTCACCGCCAAGGACAAGCTGCGCGCCCTGCTCGGCGCAGGCTTGAAATTCCATGACGATCGCGCCGTGGCCTTTTCGGCGGAACGGTCTGGCGACACCACGAAGGCCGAGCACGGGATCGACAATGCGAGCGATTGGCTGGGCATGCCGGTACCGGAGGTCTACTCGGCTGATCTGTCCGAGTTTGTCTTCGCTGCAGGCGTGAAACTTCTGAAGGAAATGAAGCCTGACGTGATGTACCTGTCGACAACAGACTACGTGCAGCACAAATTTGCGCCAAGCGAACAAGGCGCAAAGGACTTTTGCGCCATGTTCGACTGCTACTTGGGCGAACTGGACGCGCTTGGCGCGGCCATCGTGATAACTGCAGATCACGGCATGAAGCCCAAGCATGACGCCACGACCAAGGAACCGTCCGTCATCTACATGCAGGACGTGTTCGACAAATGGCTCGGCCGGTCCACAGCCCGCGTGATCCTCCCGATCACCGACCCCTATGTCGTTCACCATGGTGCCCTTGGCTCGTTTGCGACCGCATATCTCCCTGAGGATGCTGACCAGGCCGAGATCAAGGCCAAGGTCGCCGCGCTGCCCGAAATGCTCGAAGTGCTGACCAGCGAAGAGGCGGTGGCCAGCTACGAACTGCCCGCCGACCGTATCGGCGACCTGACCATGGTTTGCACCGAAAACATGACCATCGGCACCTCTGAGGACCGCCACGACCTGGCCGCCTTGGGCGAGCCCCTGCGCAGTCACGGCGGGCTGACCGAGCAGCAGGTGCCCTTCATTGTCAATCGTGTGATCGACGCGCCCAGCGCGCCCGTCTTGCGCAATTTCGACGCGTTCCTATACGCAACCGCCGCCGCAGCATTGGAAGAGGTCTCCGCATGAACGAGATGACAGATCTGGATATCCGCAATGAAGGCATGCGCATCGGCGGAGAGGCGGTCTTCACCGACGGCACCGTGCCGGTAATCTACCCTTACACGGATGAGGTTGTAGGATATGTGCCCGCCGGTGACGCCGGTCATGCGGCAAAAGCCTTTGAAATCGCGGCGAATTACAATTCGAAGCTCACGCGCTACGAACGCGGCGAGATCCTGAAGCGTGCAGGCGAGATCATCGGAGAGAGACGCGAGTATCTGGCAAAATGGCTGACGCTGGAACTGGGCATCTGCCAACAACACGCGATCTACGAGACCCGGCGTGCGCAGGACGTGTTCCAGTTTGCCGCCGCCGAAGCGTTGAAGGACGATGGCGAGATCTTCTCCTGCGACCTGACCCACAATGGCAAGGATCGCAAGATATTCACCAAACGCGAGCCGGTCCGCGCCATCAGCGCGATCACGCCGTTCAACCACCCGTTGAACATGGTCAGTCACAAGATTGCGCCATCCATCGCGACGAACAACTGCATGGTCTGCAAGCCAACCGAATTGACGCCGCTGACGGCAATCACGCTTGCCGACGTTCTTTATGATGCTGGCCTTCCGCACGAGATGTTCCAGATCGTGACCGGCTGGCCGCAGGACATCGGCGAAGAGATGATCACCAACGAGCATGTCGACATCATCACGTTCACCGGCGGCGTGTCCGTCGGCAAGATGATAGCGGAGAAGGCGGCGTACAAGCGTTCCGCGCTCGAGTTGGGCGGCAACGACCCGCTGATCATCTGCAATGACCTGAGCGAGGCGGATCTCGACAGGGCCGCGACCATCGCTGTTGCGGGCGCCACTGGCAACTCGGGCCAGCGCTGCACGGCAGTGAAGCGAATCCTCGTGCAGGAAAGTGTGGCGGACCAGTTCGTGCCGCTGGTGCTGGAGAAGGCCAGGAAGATCAGGTTCGGCGATCCGCAAGACCCGGACACCGAACTTGGTTGCGTCATCCACAAGGAAGCTGCCGAAGTCATTGAGAACCGCGTCTTGCAAGCTGAAAGGGAAGGGGCGGAGATCCTTTACAACCCGGGACGGCGTGGCGCGCTGCTGCCGCCCATCGTGGTGGACAAGGTGCCGCATTCCTCGGAACTGGTGATGGAGGAAACCTTCGGGCCCATAGTGCCCATCGTGCGCGTGCCGGACGATGACGACGAGGTGATGGCGATCTCGAACTCCACCGATTTCGGTCTGTCTTCGGGCGTCTGCACCAACAGCTTCCACCGGATGCACGCCTACATTGAAGGACTGAACGTAGGCACCGTCAACATATGGGAACAGCCGGGCTACCGTATAGAGATGTCACCATTCGGCGGCATCAAGGACAGCGGCAACGGCGTCAAGGAGGGCGTCATCGAAGCGATGAAGTTCTTCACTACGGTCAAGACATTCTCCCTGCCTTGGCCGCGTTGATCCCGTTGGGACCAAAGCGCTCGCTTGACCGTCGCCCATAGGGTCACGGTCCGTTCTCATGAGTCTTCTGGTCGTTTTCATCGTTCTCGCAGCCGCGCTGATGCACGCGACCTGGAATGCGCTTGTAAAGGGTGCGGAAGACCGGTTGATGGTTCTGGGCCTGATCGCATTGGGGCATGCGGCGCCAGGGCTTGTGATCCTGGCCTTTGCCGGACTGCCCCGGACAGCCTCCTACACCTACATCATCGCCTCGACGGTCATTCACTGGGGCTATTACTGGTGCCTCAACGTGGCCTATCGCAGTGGGGATCTGTCGGTCGCCTATCCGATTGCGCGCGGCATCGCGCCAGTGCTGGTCGCGCTAGGTGCGCAGGTCTGGATCGGAGAAATCCTGCCGGTCATGGCCTGGATTGGCATTCTGGCCGTGTCCTTAGGCATCGGCATCCTGTCTTTCACGGGGATTGGGGCCACTTCAAGCAGGGCGGGCATGGCCCCCGCTCTTCTCACGGGGCTGGCCATTGCTGCCTATTCCCTCGCCGACGGTGTTGGCGTGCGTGTGTCTGGCAACGCACTGGCCTACATCGCGCTCCTGTTTGCGGCAGAGGCAATTGTGGCAGGATTCATCTTTTTCACCAGGATGGACCGGCTGCGCGCTCTGCCCGTGCGCACGATCTGGCTGGGGCTTGTCGGCGGCGTCGTCTCCGGCTCGGCCTATGCACTGGTGCTCTATGCCAAGACCCTGGCGCCATTGGGGGCGGTTTCAGCCTTGCGGGAAACTTCGGTGATCTTTGCGGCGCTGATTGGCGTGATCTGGCTCAAGGAAGGGCCAGTGTCCAACCGACTTGCCGCCGCCTGCATTGTAGCTTGCGGCGTCATTGTCTTGGGGCTTGCGACATGATCCTTCTGTTCTTCCGGTTCCGAATCGTGGACACGACGCTGTGGAGGCTGTGCGAACCGGGCCGCGTTCGGGACATGTCGAGCGCGGCAACGTCCTCCCAGGCCTTCGCCACGTTCGTGGACTGCAAAGGGGCTGACTCACGATCAAGCAACAAACGGACATTTCTCGGGCATGGACCGAAATATGCATTTGTTCTTGCCTTGTTTCGATGATTCGGCCACACATTCGCTTCGACTGGCACCTCGCGATGTCCGACCTTTCAACGGCCCGTACTTGTATAGGTGACGCTATTCCCGCTTTCTCGGTAGTGACTCACTTTGACTTTCGCGGTCGATACTTCGTCCCAACCTTCGGGCCTGGCTTCTTCGGCGCTGGCGCTCTCGCGTCGATCAGGCCCACGATCCATTCCATGTCGTGCAGCTCCCTTGTCAGGCCGGCCTCCATTGCCGGGGTGACGCGGAGCGTCTGGTGAACCCGCACGAAGTTGTAGTGCACGGTGAACAGCGAAATCATGTGGATGTGGTTTTCCAACTTCTTCGAGAAAGCGTTAGTCAGCCGGGTGAAGCGGCGCATTCCCATGCGCATCGTCAGGTTGCTGCGCTCGACGTAGCTGGTCGAAATGTCCTCGTCCTTCGGGCGACCCTCGATGGTCGTTTTCTTGATGCCCGAGCATTCCGCCGGCGAATACTTTTTCTCGTGCCCGTTGGAGCCTGTGGAGCCGCCGTAGATCTTCACGAGCATGGCATAGTCAATGTCACCGCCAAAGGCGCCTTCCACGGCCTCCAGGTAAGCCTTGTGGCCGTCCGTGGTCAACTGGACCCGGTTGGCGATCCGTGACCGAAGATCGTCCATGAGGTCGATTGCCGTCATGCCCGACCTGTCTCCGATCCGGTAGGACAGGATCATCTTGTTGTCGGCATCCAGAGCCGTCCAGGTCCACACGTCTCCGGCCCCGCCTGGCGCGGCCTTGGCCTTCTTCACGTTCTTCTCTTTCGCGTAGACGAACGACCATATCTCGTCGCACTGGACGCGGCGACTCTCGACATCCTTCACCGTGTCATGGTGATAGGCGGCACACGCTTCCCCGGCCTGGACCAGCAGCTTGAAGACCGTGTTGATCGAGACTTCCTCGACCCGGGCTATGGCCCGCATGGACATGCCCTCGACCATCAGCCGGAGGATCTTGGCTCGCTTATGCGTTGAAAGCTTTCTCATACTACTGATATAGAACGTTAATAAATTATTGCAAGCATTATGTGCATATTATCTTGAAATTTGCGATGTCGCACTTGTGTCCTTAAGATGTTGTGCTAGACAAGAATCGGGCCACCACCATTGGCGTGGTGATGGCCCTGAATACCGCGATCCTTGCGACTGGCGCGGGTATGTTTGGTTCTTAGGCCAAAATCCCTTTCCAGTCAAACGAAGCGGTGCCACATGGGTGTAGCCCAGATTAGTTGCTCATGCCGCGATTGCCTGATTCGCCCGCCAGTC
>VXPN01000091.1 GCA_009839535.1 Boseongicola sp. SB0662_bin_57
CCGCGCAGCTGGGACCGTTCAATCAGTCCCTCGTACTGATGGGCCAGCAGGTGGGACTGGACCTGCTGAATGAAGTCCATGCCGACGGACACGATGATCAGTATCGACGTGCCGCCAAAATAGGCGGTGATGGCCAGGCTGCCCCGGACCATTTCCGGGATCAGGCAGACCAGCGCCAGGTAGGCCGAACCCAGGACAAGGACGCGGACAACCACGTATTCCAGGTATTCCTCGGTCTTTTTCCCCGGGCGGATGCCTGGCACGAACCCGTTCTGGTTCTTCAGGTTTTCCGCCACGTCGTCCGGCTTGAACGAGACGTTAAGCGTGTAGAAATAGGTGAAGAAGATGATCATGCCCGCGAAGAACAGCAGGTAGAGCGGCTGTCCTGGCCCGAAATAGGCAAGAATCCAGCCCATCACCGGACCGGCCGAGCTCCCTGAGAATGTCGAGAGCGTCGTGGGCAGGAGCAGAAGCGACGAGGCGAAAATCGCGGGAATCACGCCAGCCGGGTTGACCTTGACGGGCAGGTGCGACGAGCCGCCGTCATAGACCTTCATGCCGACCTGACGGCGCGGGTACTGGATGTGTATCTTGCGCAAGCTTCGCTCCATGAAGACCACGAAGACAAGCGTCGCGAATATCATCGTCAGGATTCCGAGGATCACGCCCGTCGACAGCGCGCCGACGCGGCCCTGCTCGAAGAACTGGGCGAATACGCCCGGAAGCTCGGCCACGATGCCGACATAGATGATGAGCGAAATCCCGTTGCCGACGCCGCGTGCAGTGATCTGCTCGCCCAGCCACATCAGGAACATGGTGCCGCCCACGAGCGTGATCACCGTCGAAATGCGGAAGAACCATCCTGGATCCGTCACCAGGTTGCCGGCCTCCATCGACACGGCAAGGCCATAGGCCTGGAATGTCGCCAGTCCCACGGTCCCGTACCTCGTGTACTGGGTAATCTTGCGGCGTCCCTGCTCGCCTTCCTTCTTGAGCTGTTGCAGGGGACCCCATGTTGCCGCCAGCAACTGAATGATGATCGAGGCCGAAATGTACGGCATGATCCCCAACGCGAATATGCCCATGCGGCTGAGCGCGCCGCCGGTGAACATGCCGAGCACCCCGGCAATGCCGCCGGCGGCCTGTTCCATGAATTCGCGCAAGGCGACGCCGTCGATCCCTGGAACCGGGATGTACGTTCCGATGCGATAGACGATCAGAAGTCCGATCGTGAACAGCAGCCGGTTGCGAAGCTCGGTTGCCTTACCCAGCATGCCCCAACTGACGTTGGAGGCCATTTGCTCTGCTGCAGATGCCATGCGAGGCCTTTCCTGTATGCCGGCACCGCCCGCGCCCACGCGGTCAGCGGATCCGGACGTCCATTCCATGGACATGTAGGCGGCGCCAGGGCCGCCCGCAAGCCGTCAGCCGGTCACCGACGCGGACGTGACCGTCAGCGAACCACCTGCCTGCTCGACTGCGGCAATCGCGGACCGAGACGCGCCGGTCACCTCGATCCTTGCCTTGGCCGAGAATTCGCCCTTTGCCAGGACGCGGATTCCGTCCTTCCTGCGGCGCACGAGCCCGCTCTCGACCAGCACGTCCTCGTTGATGTCCTTGCTGGCGTCAATTTTCCTGGCGTCGATGAACTTCTGGATCAGGCCCAGGTTCACGACGGCATAGGACTTGCGGTTCGGCTTGTTGAATCCGCGCTTGGGAAGACGCTGGTAAAGCGGCATCTGGCCGCCTTCAAAGCCGTTGAGAGCCACGCCTGAGCGCGACTTCTGGCCCTTCGTCCCGCGCCCGGCGGTCTTTCCCTTGCCGGATCCCGGTCCTCGACCAACACGCTTCACCCGCTTTGTGGCGCCGGGATTGTCCCGAAGTTCGTTCAGTTTCATGTCGCTTCTCCTGACCGGACTCGCCCCCGAAGCGAACTGGGACGGCCACGGCTTGTTGCTGTTTCAGGTCCGGCATCGGCCACCGGAGGCGTATAGGCGAGCGCATGCCTCGCTTCAAGGCAGGGCCCGTCCAAGACCCTTGCCGCTAGCCGCGCTCCTCGACGATTTCGACCAGATGCGGAATCTTGGCGATCATGCCACGCACGGAAGGCGTGTCTTCAAGTTCGCGGGTCTTGTGCATCTTGCCAAGGCCGAGCCCGATCAACGTCCGCCGCTGGCTGGCCGGCCGTCGAATCGGTGATCCTGTCTGCCTTACGACGATTGTCTTCGCCATGGTGGTCACGCCTCCTCGACTTCAGCCGTTTCGGCCTTCGCAGGCTCCTCGCGCTTCGGCAGGATGTCCGCGGCCTTCTTGCCGCGACGCTGAGCCACCGAGCGAGGCGATGCCTCCTTGCCGAGGCCGTCCATGGTGGCGCGGATCATGTTGTAGGGATTCTGCGTGCCGATCGACTTGGCGACAACGTCCTGCACGCCCAGCATCTCGAAGACGGCACGCATCGGTCCGCCGGCGATGATGCCGGTTCCGGTCGGCGCGGTCCGCATCACGACGCGGCCAGCGCCGTGGCGCCCCTCGATGTCGTGGTGGAGCGTCCGGCCCTCGCGCAGAGGGACCCGCACCATCTGGCGCTTGGCCTGTTCCGTGGCCTTGCGAATGGCTTCGGGCACTTCCTTGGCCTTGCCCTTGCCGAACCCCACACGACCCTTCTGGTCGCCAACGACGACGAGCGCGGCAAAGCCGAAGCGCTTGCCACCCTTCACGGTCTTCGACACACGGTTGATCGCGACCAGGCGGTCGCCGAATTCAGGCGCTTCATCGCGATCGCGGCGCCCCCCATTTCTTGGTTCCCTGGCCATACGGCCTTCTCCCCTCATTCGCGCGCCGAAGCGCTGTTGTCCGACCTTGGTGCCACTTGCGGCCCTGGTCATCGGGGCGGCGCACCGCCCGCAGTTCAGATCTTCAGTCCAGCCTCCCTGGCCGCGTCGGCCAGAGCCTTGACCCTGCCGTGAAACAGGAAGCCGCCCCGGTCAAAGTACGCTTCCTGCACGCCGGCCTTCCTTGCGCGTTCGGCAATGGCGCGGCCAATGGCCGCAGCGGCCTCGACGCCGTTTCCGCCCTTTGTGTCGATATCCTTCTCAAGCGACGACGCCGAAGCGAGTGTCCTGCCCAGCTTGTCGTCGATCACCTGGGCGCTGATGTTCCTGTTCGAGCGGTGCACCGACAACCGCACTCGCCCGGCACTTGCCTTGCGAAGCTTGTTCCGGACACGCATCCGGCGCATTTCGAACAGTTCTCTCTTGGAAAGTGCCATCTGACCGGTTCCTATTTCTTCTTGCCTTCCTTGCTGAAGACATACTCGCCCTTGTACCTGATGCCCTTGCCCTTGTACGGCTCTGGCTTGCGCCATTCGCGGATGTTGGCCGCGACCTGGCCGACGAGCTGCTGGTCAATGCCTTCGACAACGATTTCGGTGTTCTTTGGCGTGGTCACGGTGACGCCTTCCGGGACATCGAAGATCACGTCATGGGAAAGGCCGAGATTCAATGTCAGCTTGTCGCCCTGCGCCTGCGCCCGATAGCCAACGCCTCTGATCTCGAGCTCCTTCCTGAACCCTTCCGTGACGCCTGTGACGAGGTTCTGCACCTGGGTGCGGCTCATGCCCCATTGCTGGCGCGCCCGCTTGGACGGCCCGCGCGGGTCGACGCTCACGGCGTTGTCCTTGACAGTGATCGTCACGTCGTCGGTCGCCGTGAACTCGCGCTGACCCTTCGGACCCTTCACGGTCACGGTCTGGCCGGACAGCGTGGCTTCCACGCCTGACGGCAGCTCCACCGGTTTCTTCCCTATTCGAGACATGCGTCCTGCTCCCTAGAAGACCGTGCAAAGCACTTCGCCGCCGACATTCGCGGAACGAGCGGCCGTGTCGGACATCACGCCCCTGGATGTCGAGACAATGGACACGCCAAGACCACGACGGACGCGCGGAATGTCATCCGCTCCGAGGTACACGCGCCGTCCTGGCTTCGAGATCCGCTTGAGCTCGCGAATCACCGGCGCTCCATCGTAGTACTTCAGGCTGATCTCGATCGCGGGATGGCCACGATCATCGGTGACCTCCTGATAGCCGCGGATGTAGCCTTCGTCGGCAAGGACATCCAGAACCCACTTTCGCAGCTTGGACGCCGGGGTCGTCGCCGTCGACTTGCCGCGCATCTGTGCATTGCGGATGCGGGTCAGCATATCACCCAATGGATCATTCATCCTCTCAACTCCTCACCAGCTCGACTTCACCAGGCCTGGAATCTGGCCCCGGCTGCCGAGTTCCCGAAGCGCGATCCGCGACATCTTCAGCTTTCGGTAGTATCCGTGCGGGCGCCCGGTCAGCTGGCAACGGTTGTGAAGCCGCGTGGCCGAACTGTTCCGCGGCAGTTTCGCAAGCTTCAGACGAGCCTTGAAGCGCTCCTCCATCGGCTTGTCCCGGTCATTTGCGATCTCTTTCAGCGCGGCACGCCGGGCAGCATGTTTCCGAACAAGCATCTGGCGCTTTCTCTCGCGCTCGATCATCGCTTTCTTTGCCATGTACCCTCTCCCGATCCTAGCTGTTGAACGGCATGTTGAAGTGCTTCAACAGCGTCATGGCCTCTGTATCCGTTTCGGCCGTCGTGCAGATGATGATATCCATGCCCCAAGCCTCATCGACCTTGTCAAAGTCGATTTCCGGGAACACTATGTGCTCCCTCAGGCCCATGGCGAAATTGCCGCGACCGTCAAACGAGCTCCCCTTCACGCCCCGGAAGTCGCGGACTCGGGGCAGGGCGACGGTGACAAGACGGTCAAGGAAGTCGTACATCCTGTCGCCACGCAGCGTCACCTTGGCACCGAGCGGCATGCCCTCACGGACCCTGAATCCGGCGATGGATTTCTTGGCCCGCGTGATCACGGCCTTCTGGCCCGCAATCAACGTCAGGTCTTCCT
>VXPN01000352.1 GCA_009839535.1 Boseongicola sp. SB0662_bin_57
AGAACTCGACGCTTGTGATTACGCCTGACAGCGAGTTCTTCGAGTTCCTTGACGGCGCCGGCATGGACGCTGCCGAACCGGCGGCCAACTGAGGCGAATGGAATTCGCGCTTCTCGGGATTGGCCTCGTGCTTGTCATCGAAGGCCTTGTCCTTGCGTTGCTGCCGAACCGCTTGGACGAACTGGTGCGGGCAATCGCGTCCTGGCCATTGGAAACCCGTCGGGCATGCGGGCTGGGCGCCCTTGCCGTTGGCTTGTTTCTGGTTTGGCTCGCTCGAACCTGAGACTGCCTGCGCGGATCAACCGGCGGACACTTGGGCAGCGACCCGTTCGGACAACTGCCTGAATCGGGATCACAGGACGCCTTTTCCGCCAGGAATGTCGCGTCGAGACACCCGAATGCCCAGAGCCTCGGGCAAGAACGGTTCATGTTCCTGAGCGTCTTTGAAATGTTCAAGGTGGGCATCGGCCCATCGTCCTCTCACACCATGGGACCGATGGTGGCCGCCGGACGGTTCCTCGAAAGCCTACGGAACTCCGCCTTCAAGCCGCGCGGCCTGCGCGCGTCGCTGCATGGTTCGCTCGCGTTCACCGGTGTGGGCCACGCGACAGATCGCGCCGTGATCCTCGGGCTCGCGGGCTTCGAGCCCGACACCTATGACATGGCCAGCGCCGAGGCAGCCCTCACGAAGATTCGGCAGGGGAAGCACGTCACGCCGGACGGGCTCGACCCGCTCTCCTTTGATCCCGAGACTGATCTCCGGTTTGACTATGACCTGCCGCTGCCAGGCCACGCCAACGGGCTCAGGCTCTATGCCACCGACGCCCAAGGCGACGTGATCCGACAAGAGACGTACTATTCCATCGGCGGCGGATTCGTGCTGACCGAGGCAGAACTTGCCGAAGGCGGCAGCAAGGATGACGGTCCGCCAGTGCCCTTCCCGTTCCGGTCGGCTGCCGAAATGCTGGAGATGGCGCAAACCGGCGGCATAGGCATCGCGGCGATGATGCGGGCCAACGAGCTGACCCGAACGAGTTCGGGGGAGCTTGATGCCGGGTTGAAACGAATCTGGGATGTCATGAAGGCATGCATGGAACGCGGCCTGTGCACTGAAGGCACGCTTCCGGGTGGCATGAACGTGCGTCGCCGCGCCGCCGCCATACGCGCGGGCCTGGAAGCCGAGCGCGGCACGAACCTGACTGCCCCACATGTCGTGAATGACTGGATCAGCGCGTACGCCATGGCCGTCAACGAGGAGAACGCGGCTGGCGGCCAGGTCGTTACCGCGCCGACCAATGGCGCCGCCGGCGTTGTCCCCGCAACCATCCGGTACTGGATCGACCATGTGCCGGGCGCGCATTCATCGCGCATCGGCGAGCTCCTTCTGACGGCCTCCGCCATTGGCGCGCTCATCAAGCGCAACGCATCCATCTCAGGCGCCGAATGCGGCTGCCAAGCCGAAGTCGGTTCGGCCTCGGCCATGGCTGCCGGCGGATTGGCCGCCGTTATGGGCGGCACGCCCGAGCAGGTCGAGAACGCCGCCGAAATCGCGCTTGAGCATCATCTCGGAATGACTTGCGACCCCGTGAAGGGTCTGGTCCAGGTGCCGTGCATCGAACGAAACGGTCTCGGCGCGATCAAGGCGGTGTCGGCGGCATCGCTGGCGCTTCGTGGTGACGGACAGCACTTTGTGCCGCTCGACGCGGCCATCGAGACCATGCGCCAAACCGGCGAGGACATGAGCAGGAAATACAAGGAAACCGCGCTTGGCGGTCTCGCCGTCAACGTCCCGAACTGCTAACTCCGGGCCTGTTCCTGGAACACATCCGGCCGGGCTTCGCGCGCCATGTGGTCCAGCACCGCGTTCACAAAGCTCCTTTCCCGTCCTTCAGGGAAGAACGCCTTTGCCACATCCACAAACTCGGAAATTGTCACCCGTGGCGGCACCTCGCCCTCGACCAGCTCTGCACCCGCCGCGCGAAACAGCGCTCGCAGAACAGGATCGATCCGGTCAATCGGCCACTTGGCGACAAGCGCCCGTTCCGTCATCTGGTCAATCCGCGCCTGCCACGTCACGGCATGATCGACAAGCTTCCGAAACAGGTCCCTGTCGCCCGACGCCAGTTTCTGTCCGTCGAGTTCCTCGACGAAACGGAAATCCTCGAACTCCTTCTGAACGGTCGTCGCCGACTGCCCGCTCGCCTCCATCTGGAACAGCGCTTGCACCGCATGGAGCCGCGCGACGCTTCGCATCTGCTGCTCGGGCGTCATGCGGCCCCGGAGACCCGACCGGACCCGGCATCACTCTTCGATGAACCGAATCGCTGCTTGAGCGCAATGAGATGGAGCGCAGCCGCCGCAGCGCCGCCGCCCTTGTTTTCCCTGCCGGGATCCGCGCGCACTGCTGCCTGTTCGCGGCTTTCCACCGTCAGAATTCCATTGCCTATGCAGGCGCCTTCCACACCCAGGAGTTGCAGGGCCCGGTTTGAATTGTCACAAACGGTCTCGTAATGTGTCGTCTCGCCCCGAATCACGCAGCCCAAGGCGATGAAGCCGTCGTAATCGGCCTGCCTGAATGCGATGCCAATGGCTGTCGGCACCTCCAGCGCACCTGGCACTTCGGCCAGGCTGACCTTCGCCGAGACCTTCGCAAGCTCGGTCCGGGCTCCGTTCACGAGGTCGACCGCAATGTCGGCGTAGTAGGGAGCGACGACAATCAGCACCTTCGGCGGAATTTCGAACGTCGGCAAATCGAGCGTATGGTGGGCTTGCCCGGCCATCAGCCAAGGTCCGAAATCTTTCGGGTGCCGACAATTTCGAGGCCATAGGCCTCGAGCCCCACGATCTTTGGCTGCGGCGAATTGGTCAGGAGAACCAGTTCCGACAGTCCGAGCGAAGACAGGATCTGGGCACCCAAGCCATACTGCCTGAGCGTCTGTGGCGAAACGCTGTCTCCGCCCTTCAGCTTCATCGTCGTATCCCTGAGCAGCACCAGGACTCCACGCCCTTCGTCTGCTATGAGCTGCATGGCATCGCCAAACTCATTCCTTCGCCCGGCTTGCCCTAGCCCAAGCACATCAAGCATCGGATCCAGTGCATGCATCCTGACAAGGCAGGGTTCCGGCGATGAGATGTCGCCCTTGACCAAAACGATATGCTCGTCGCCATGGGCAGTATCCGAATAGATTCGCATCTCCCATTCGCCGCCAAACTCGGACGTGACCGTCTTGCGGCTTGTGACGGCAACAAGGTTGTCATGGCGACGGCGGTAGGCAATGAGATCACTGATCGTGCCGATTTTCAGGCCATGCCGTTGCGCAAACGCGACCAGGTCCGGCAAGCGGCTCATCGAGCCGTCTTCGTTCATGATCTCGCAGATCACGGCAGACGGGTTCAGGCCTGCCAGGCGCGACACGTCAACCGCAGCCTCCGTATGACCTGCGCGCACGAGCACCCCGCCGTCGCGCGCGCGCAAGGGGAAAATGTGCCCAGGCGTCGCGATGTCGGTGGCGGTCGTGGTCTGGTCGATCGCTGCCGCGACCGTACGCGCGCGATCATGGGCAGATATCCCGGTCGTGACTCCTTCCCGCGCCTCAATGGACACCGTGAACGCCGTCTCGTGCCGCGAGGAGTTATGGGACGCCATCAGGGGAAGGCCGAGCGCGTCACAGCGCTCGCCGGTCAGCGAAAGGCAGATCAGGCCCCGCCCGTGGGTGGCCATGAAGTTGATTGCCTCGGGCGTCGCCATCTGGGCCGGAATGACCAGATCACCCTCGTTCTCGCGATCCTCGTGATCGACAAGAATGAACATGCGGCCGTTCCGCGCATCCTCGGTAATTTCCTCGATCGAGGAAATGGCATCGCGCCAGTGGTCTTCAACCTCTTGGCTGGCTTCTAGTGACATCGGAAGAGTCCGGACTTTCCCATCGAGCCTCGCCAATAGCCCAGCGAAGGAGTTAAGGCCAGAGGCAACGCCGCCTTCCCGACACCGAAACAACGTTCGCGCAGGCCTGCGCACGTTCGGCAACTCCGTGCTGGTCCTCAAGCGCCCTTTGCTGCCTCGTTCAGGCGCACGTCATGGCGGACAAGTGCATCGACTTCGAAAGTCACGTTGTCGCACGGCTTTGCCTCACCCGTCGCCGCAAAGACACGCCTGCGAAGGCCGATCGAGCTTGCCCATTTCGGAATTCTTTCTGGATCGCATCCATCGAATCGGCCGTCAGGACCGCTGGGACCCCCCAGATCATCCAGGCATGCTGACATGCTCAGGATCGGTCTTTCGATGCGACATCTGGGGACCTTTTACATTTCCCGCATTCGCCGCTAAGGTATCTTCCAGATCAGGGGACTCCCCGAGATTTCGGGCTGTTGGCATCGTCTCGGAATTCTTTGGCAGCCTTCAGGTCACACCACGCGCGCAGGCGCACAGAATGACACGGAGAACCAGATGAAACATACGAAATTCACAGCCAGCCTACTGACGGTCGCGACCCTTGCCTTTGCCGGCCCTGCCGCTGCGCAGGATCAGCAGTTCATTTCGATCGGCACAGGTGGGGTGACGGGCGTCTACTATCCGACCGGAGGCGCGATTTGCAGGCTTGTGAACCGCGACCGCAAGGAGCATGGCCTTCGCTGTGCCGTGGAGTCGACCGGCGGGTCGGTCTACAACATCAATACGATCAAGGCCGGCGAACTGGAGTTCGGCGTAGCCCAGTCCGACTGGCAATATCACGCCTACCACGGCACATCAAGATTTGCCGACAACCCGTTTCCCGACATCCGGGCGATGTTCTCTGTCCACCCGGAGCCCTTCACACTGCTGGTGCGCGGCGACAGCGGCATCACTTCCTTTGAGGGACTCAAGGGACATCGCGTGAACGTGGGCAATCCAGGTTCCGGCCAGCGTGCCACGATGGAAGTGG
>VXPN01000425.1 GCA_009839535.1 Boseongicola sp. SB0662_bin_57
CTGATCCCGTGAGACCTGGGCAGGCGAAGCGATACGAGTTTTCGGCGAACACGGGCTATCTGTGGACCGAATTGCCATTCCTGGACCGGATCCGGCAGGCTGCGGTTCACGGGTTTGACGCCGTAGAGTTTCACGACGAAGCGCGCAGAACTGATCGCCACGAACTTAAGGAGGTGCTGGCGGAAACCGCGTTGCCAGTGGGCGGCATCAATGTCCGCATGGAAGAGACTTTTGGATGCGCCGCCATTCCCGGCCAGGGCGATCAGGCGAAACGGGATGTCGACGAGGCCATAGAGGTCGCCGAGGATATCGACGCCGATGCGATCCATGTGCTGGCGGGCCTGGCATTTGGGCAGGCCGCGCATGCGGCCTTCCTGAAGACCTTGCGACACGCGCTGAGCCATACCGACCGAACCATCCTGATCGAACCGGTCTGTGCCGAGCAATTGCCGGGCTATTTTCTGCGTACTATCGAACAGGCTGCGGAGATGATCTCGGACGTCGGGCATCCCCGGCTCAAGATCATGTTTGACTGCTATCACGTCTTCCGGGAGAGTGGCGATCTGCTTGCCAATTTCAGCGCGCATGCCGGCAACATCGGCCACGTGCAGATCGCGGCGGCGGAGGGCCGGGCCGAACCTTTTCCCGGCGAGATCGACTATGGCGATCTGTTGCCTGCAATGCGGTCCCGCGGTTATGCGGGTCGGTTCGGTTGCGAATACCGGCCTGTCGGGAAGACCGAGGACGGATTGTCCTGGCGCGATGCCCTCTGCGATGACGCTGGCATTGCAAACGCCAGAGCCGCGGCGCATGTAGCGTCGCATCCGGGAGCATAGTGCATGACAGGGATCGAGGAATACGCGTTCCCGCACGGGCTGTCCTTGCTGCGCCGCTGGCAGGCGGGCGAGGCGGGCGCGAAAGGGGAACTGACCGGCTTCTTCGACGCGGCCATCGCCGGTGAGTTCGACGCGAATTTCAAGCTGCTGACCGCCGCCGACCGGGTGCATTCCACTGCCTCGGTCCACATGCTCGGCCTTGCGATCCTGTTCGATCTCTACGGCATCGAGTCCCACGACTACTATCACAACGATCCCTATCGCTACGCACGGGCGAACCTGGCGGTCTCGCGCCTTCTCGGGGTCCACAAGTTCTACATGACCTGGGCGCTTTATGCCTGGACCTGCGAGCCGCTTGGCCAAAGGATGATGTATCCCGACAGGTTTCCGCCGGGCGCGGACCCGGACGAGGTTCTGATCACTCGCGACAACTGGCACGAATTGCAGACGCCGGATTTCTTGACCGGCACTCCTGCCGCGGTGGATGCAATCTTGGCGGCCACCCAGGACCTGACCGGCGCCGCGCCGACTTTGCAGATTTCGGCACCCTACAGCCTGGCGGCGGATATCTACGGGCAAGAGCCGCTCTTGGCAGACGTCGTGAACGAACCCGACACCGTGAACGCCATGCTCGATCATCTGGGCGATACGGTGCTGGGGCCGTGGATGGATCATCATTTCGAGCTTTTCCCCGATGGTTGGGTCGAGCTTTCCGATGCCTCCGGTTCGCCGTTCTTCATCGGGCAGGACAACTGCCAGAACATGTCGATCCGCTCGATCCGCCACATGCTGCGGGACAAGCCATACGCGGGCCGGGTGTTCGACAACAATTACCGCGGCGATTTCGTGGCCGAGGTGACAAGGAGACGCCGTGCGTCGCGTCGCCGGGGCCGTGGTGATGCAACGGAAGCGTCGGCTGACCGCGGCCGGCTGCTGGAACTGACCGAGGCCAAGGTCAGTGTCAATCCGCTGTTCATCATGCGGCTCGAGGCCGACAAGGTGGATGTCTCGTTCTATGAGCAGCAGGCGATAGAGCGGAACCTGCCACTGACCGTGGGCATCGGCTCGCCCGAGATCGACCGCAACAGCATCGAGGATCTGGAAGCGGCCAAAGCGGAGACCGCCGAGAAGGCGCGCCGACACGTGGCTGCGGTCAAGCGGGTCTGCGAGACGGTCGATCTGCCGGCGGACAACCACGTGGGTCAGTCCTGGCCCAGCCACATCTACTTCGAGGACATCAACGGCCAGTCGCAATTCGACTTGATCGAGATCATCCTTGATGAGGTTTACAAGAGCGCGCGGCTTGAAAGTCAGTGGCCGGCATGACGCAGGACCAGCCGCTGCCCCTACCAGTCGTGAGCCGGTCGGCAAGGTGTGCTCACATCATTGCGGTGCTGGAGCCTTGAAGAATGCAAAGCCCGGATGTTCGAACGTCACGGCCAAAGACGATCCTGCCTGTCTTCCATATCGGCGCTGCCACGGTCTTGCCGATCCGACCCATGCCTCTTGACGCTCCGAAGACGCTTCGGAATGCATCTGGAGATTTGCGTCCCTTCGCAAAAACTTTTGGTCGGGCTTGCGGACACGGAGTGGGACCATGATCTTGAATGTGAGCATTCGGCCATTTGTGATGATCACGGATCAAAATATGCAATGACATCCAATTTGCCTTACGGACCCTGCAAGCTTGCACTTCCGCTGGACCGACACAATCGCATGAATTCGCGAATGACCCTGACATCTCGACGCTGGCGCAAGTGCACCACCGTTTCCCGCATTTCCAGATCAATGTCTTCAAGTTCGAAAGCCTGAATGCGCTGATCTTCGCCTAGTTCCGCACGGGATACGATACCGACACCGTCGTTGGCGGCGACGATTTCACGAACTGCCTCGCGTCCTTCGGCAACGACCGCAGGATCAAGCGTCACGCCTCGCTCCTTGCCAAGCTCTTCTAGCTGTTGCCGTGTCTTTGAGCCAGGTTCGCGCAGAACGAGCGGCAGGTCGGCAAGCTCGGCTAGCGAGATGCTCCGCTTTCCGGTCGGGAAATAGTCCCTGCGCGCAAACCCCACCAACTTGCTCCTTGACAAGGACAGCGTCTCGAAATCATCGTAGGATTCCCCGCTGCCGATAACCCCGATGTCGGCATCAAAAGACCGCAGCCTTTGGACAATCTCTTCGGTATTTCCTGAGGCGATGACAATGCGAACGCCAGGGTAGGTCTTCCGAAATCCATGAATGATGCTGCTGACATGGCTGGCAGAGTCGGCCATGATGCGCAGTTCTTCCTCAATCCGGTTCGCCGTTTCCGACAAGAGGCCCTTGATCTCGCTTTCCGTTTCGAAATACGCGCGGGTCTTGGCAAAAAGCTCTTCACCGTCTGGTGTCAGGACAACCCTCTTCCGGATGCGGGAAAACAGCAGAACATCATTGTCTCTTTCCAGTCTCAGCACCTGGTCCGAGATTGCCGGTTGTGTCAGGCCAAGAGCCTCGGCGGCAAGAGAGAAACCACCCAGCAAGGCCACATGGTGAAACGCACGGATCTGAGCATGGGTCATGCATCGCTCATGTATCGATGAAACTTATTCAATGATAATATTTAACGATTTTATTTATGCAATCACTTTCACCATAACGGAACCGGAAACAACGACGGGTGATGACATGACGGCGCCGCAATTGGAACCGCCACGGCAGGGGGAGCGGTATCTGCTCACCCCGGGGCCGCTGACCACCTCCTTTGCCACCAAGGAGGCGATGCTGAGGGACTGGGGCAGCAGGGATGATGAATTCCGTGCCATGACGCGCGATCTGAGATCTCGGTTGCTGGGCATGATCGGGCGCGGGTCTGACGCTTATGATTGCGTCCCGATTCAGGGATCAGGCACCTATTGCGTCGAGGCAATGCTGGGTTCCTTCGTGCCGCGGGACGGCAAGGTCCTTGTTCTGGCCAATGGCGCCTATGGCCTGCGGGCTTCGGCAACGATGGACTATCTTGGACGCCAGAAGGTGTTGCTCGACAAGGGTGACTATCTGCCGCCACGTGGCGAGGAGGTTGCCGCAATTTTGGCCAGCGATCCCGAAATCACACACGTGTTCGCCATTCATTGCGAAACCTCGTCCGGCATTCTGAACCCGATCGAAGAGATCGCCGATGCCACACGTGCCGGGGGCCGCAAGCTGCTGATTGACAGCATGTCCGCGTTTGGCGCCCTCCCCCTGCACCCGGAAGAGCTGGGATGCGCAGCATTTGCCTCTTCTGCCAACAAGTGCATAGAGGGCGTGCCCGGCTTCGGCTTTGTCATTGCGCGCAAGGACGAGATCGAGGCGGCCAAGGGCAACTCGCACTCGCTGTCATTGGATGTGCATGCCCAGTGGGCCGCGATGGAAAGGACCCGCCAGTGGCGGTTTACGCCGCCAACCCACGTTGTTGCGGCCTTTGTCGAAGCGTTGAAACAGCACGAGGCTGAGGGTGGCGTTGCCGGACGTGGCGCCCGCTACATGCGCAACCGCGAAGTCATGGTTGCAGGCATGCGCAGCCTGGGCTTTGAAACCTTGCTGGCCGACCGCTGGCTCAGCCCGATCATCACCACGTTTTTCTGCCCCGCCGACCCGGCCTTCAGCTTCGACCGGTTCTATGATCTGCTGAAGGACAAGGGTTTCATAATCTATCCCGGAAAGTTGACGGTTGTGGATTCGTTCCGCATCGGATGTATCGGGCAGATGGACGAATCCGTCATGCGGGCGGTCGTCGCCGCTGCGAAAGAGGCGCTCGAACATATGGGCGTCGTCTCCGCAGTTCCCCCAGCTGCTGCGCTGGAAGAGCGCAGGAAACTCGCCGCTTGAGGAACAACGTGCCGATCAACGCCCCCGTCATTGCAAACAGTCGCATCTATCCTGTGCCTCGAACCTGTGCCATTGCCATCTGCCTGGATGGGTGCGAACCGGAATACTTGAAGGTCGCCATCGCCGAAGGGCTGATGCCGAACCTCAAGCGAATCCGCGAGACCGGGACCGACCGGCTGGCGCATTCGGTGATCCCGTCCTTCACCAACCCGAACAACCTGTCGATTGCCAC
>VXPN01000170.1 GCA_009839535.1 Boseongicola sp. SB0662_bin_57
AAATCGCCACGTGCAGCAGTGCGTACTAGCGCCCAGAAGCGGGGTCAAGGGTGTCGTCGGGTGCGGCGGACGCTTGAACTGCACGCCGCGCGAGGCCGGCGCCGATTCGCCGGCTGTGCAGGCGGAATCCTTCCACGGCAAAGGCGGGGACACTCCAATGGACGCGTCCCGGAAGCACACCCGCCAGAACCCCGCCGCCCCGGATGCGTTTTGCCGTCGTGAGACGCTGACCCGCAAGCCGGCCTCGGGGACCGAGCTCAGGGATCGGTGGCAGTTTCGGTCAGGTCGTTCACCGGCGTCGGCGTACGGCGACGATTGAATCCGCACTCAGGCACGGAAGGCGGTTATCCGGCAGAAAGGGCCGAGGCCGGGGGCACGAAACGGGCCGTAGCGTCCTGCTCGTGCCTGACCGCGCGTGTCAGACCCGCGAGCTCAGCGATGCGGGACACGGCGGGGCGGTTGAAGGGAGAATTGTGCCGTCGTCGGCGAGGACCGGAGCGAGGCTGAGCCTGCGCCGAAGTCTGCAAGACCGTAGCTTGTCCGCCACGTTGCCTGCGCCGAAGTGCGTCCTCTGCCAGACGGGTCATGTCCGCCCGGCCTGGATCGACATTGGAATCCAGGTCTCTCCTGCGCAGTGAGGACTTGCGAGAGATCCCGGCTGCAGCTGGTCGGGCGCTCTGCTGCAGCGCCCTGCAGCGCGGCGACGGAGTTTTGGCCGATGACCACCCTGTTGTTCGGCGTTGCGCGCCTGCACGGAGGATGGACGCCCTTGCTTCGCGTTGACACTCGCTTGAGTGACAACTATAGTTGTCACATGATGGAAATAGTCCGAAGCAGCGTGTTCGACAAATGGCTGTCCGGCTTGCGGGATCGTCGCGCAATGACCCGGATTGGCGCGCGCCTTGATCGCCTCGCCTTGGGGCATTTCGGCGATTCCGGACCCGTCGGAGACGGCGTCACGGAACTTCGGATCGACTACGGGCCGGGCTATCGGGTGTACTGCCTGCGCCGAGGCGAGAAACGTGTCGTTCTGCTTTGTGGCGGCGACAAGTCGTCCCAATCCAGGGACATCGCGCGGGCCAAGGCGCTCGCCAAGGATTGGAAGGATTGAGGGATGGAGAAAGTGACGTATGCTCCCTATGACACTGCCGACTACCTGAAGAGCGAAGAGGACATCGCGGCCTATCTTGAGGCGGTGATGGAAGAGGGCGGCGATGACCCCGCCTATGTCGCCCACGCCCTTGGAACCGTCGCACGGGCACGGAACATGACGGCACTCGCACAGGAAGTCGGGATGAGCCGCGTCGGCCTGAACAAGGCGCTGTCGGCAGAAGGAAACCCGACGCTGGCCACCGTCTTGAAGGTTGCCAAGGCTCTTGGCCTGAAGGTCTCTTTCGAACCGGATGCGGCCAAAGGGGCTGGCGATGCATGATGGAGGAGCTGACGGTCCCTGATCCGGCGGACCATCTGAACCCGGATCAGGCCATTGCCGGCTTCGCGCGCGACGCTGGCGATATTGTAGGCTGCCGGCAGCCAGCTTCAAGCGCGCACGGCATCGCTATCCGCACCTGTGCCGAAGTGCGGCACGGCCGGCAAGCACCTCGGCTAGCCGGTCGGCGACGACGCGGTCCCAGGGACAAGCGGGAAAGCCGCGACGCAGCGATCCTGGGCAATCCGTCGTTGCTCCCGACCCCCTGTCCTGGTCCAGTCTGTCGGCGAGGGCGTTTCCGAACTGCGGATCGACCATGGGCCCGGCTACCGGGTCCACTTCACCAGGCGCGAGCGCGCGATCGTCATCCTCCTGAACGGCGGAGACAAGGATTCGCAGGACCGGGACATCAAGGTGGCGAAGCGTCTCGCGCGAAACCTTTTGGGAGGCTGCAATGCCCAAGACCGTCACCACGCCCCATGACGTGGCCGAACACCTTCACACTGCGGAGGACATGGCTGCATATCTGGAGGCCTGCATGGAGGAGGCCCCTTCTGACGCGGCATTCATCGCCAAGGCGCTGGGCGACATCGCAAGGGCGAGGGGCATATCCGAGGTTGCCGGCACCGCCGGCCTGTCACGGGAAAGTCTCTACAAGGCGCTGTCGGGCGATCGCAATCCCATGCTGGACTCGGTCCTCAAGGCTCTTGACGCTCTTGACCTGCGGCTGCGTGCCGAACCGGTGCCGCGAACCTGAGGCCCCGACAGGTGTCGGCTCCGCCATTGCCAGAAGGAACTCATGGAAAAAGGAGCGATCTGATGGCAGGACACCATCCCTTTGCGAGATTGACGGAAAGGCTGCCTCCTGCGAGCCGGGCACGGATCGAGGCCCGCAAGGGGGAGCTTCGCGCTTCCATGCTGCTTCATGAGCTGCGGCAGGCCCGGGCCATGACCCGGAAGGCCGTTGGCGAAGCCCTGGACGTGCAGCAGCTGGCTGTCGCGAGACTTGAACGGCGCACCGACATGTACGTGTCCAATCTTCGCTCTTGCATAGAGGCGATGGGCGGCAATCTGGACATCGTTGCGCGGTTCCCCCACGGCAGCGTGGTCATCACGAATTTCTCCGACGTCGGCGAGGACCGGAGCGAGGCTGAGCCTGCACCGGAGTCTGCAAGACCGTAGCTTGTCCGCCACGTCGCCTGTGCCGAAGTGCGTCCTCTGCCAGACGGGTCATGTCCGCACGGCCTGGATCGACATTGGAATTCAGGTCTCTCCTGCCTTGACGCAATCCTGGCCCCAGGTGCGGAAGGCCGGCATTCAGCAAAAACGACCCGGACCGGGACCGTGAAACGGCCCGTGGCGTTGAACTGACATCCCGGGAAGCGCAGTCCGCGCGCCGAGATTGGCAACGTCTGGCGGGCAGTTGTCAATGACGCTAACGGCGTCGAGCATGGCGATCTCCGTTTCAGTGGTTCGCTTCCGGCGCGCGCACCAGAGACCGTCGGCTCGAGGCCGATCCTGGCCCGCCGGTCCCTGATCATGTCGGGCGGGATTCCCGTCGCCGCGGCCTGGTCGGGCCGGTCACGCATCGGGTCGCTGGCGGCGTTCCTCCAGGATCCGGCCGCGACGGGCCGTGCCTCATCGAACGCCGCGGCCAACACGTCCGGGTCCCTCGTCCTGAAGTCCGGAACCGGCAGCGTGGCGAGGTCGGCCTGCGAAAACGACGGATTCGTCAGCCTTGTCCCCCGTCTCGCGAGGAACCCGAGCGCGCCGGGCGTGGAATTGAACCAGGCGCACAGCGCCTTCGCCGCGTCGACGCCGGCCGTTTCGGCCGTCACGGGAACCCACATCGATCCAAGGGACGCCGTCTCGCTGAAGATCGCGAGAAGCCGGGCGGAATCCGTGGCGAACTTCGCCGCAAGCAGGACATGTCCGGCCTGCGCCCGGTAGCGGGCCGCAAGTCCCGGCTTCCTGGCCTGCACCGCCTGCTCCGGGACGGCCTCCATCGTGGTTCGCAGGTCCTTTGCGCGACTCCAGAACACACGGTCGCCGCGGCCATCGCTGTCCAGCGGATGGAAGGCGTCCCGGATCCGCTGACCGGCAGGACCAAATCGATGGCGGCTGTGGAGCGGCACGAGCGCCCTCTCCTCCTCGAGCGCAATCACGGCATCGGCGAGCCTGGGGTCCAGGAACCGGCACGGGCGCAGGTCGACCCGCGTGTGACCCAGGAACCCGTGCTGCGGCAAACGAGAGTTGGAACCGGCCCCCTTGATCTCGACCCAAAATGCGCCACCTTGTGCCGAAACGCCCAGCGGCCCAGAAAAGGAAACCGCATGCCCGACCCGATAGATCTCCACTACTGGCCGACCCCGAACGGCTGGAAAGTCACCATCGCCCTGGAAGAGATGAACCTGCCCTACGCGCTGCATCTCGTTGACATCGGCAAGGGCGACCAGTTCGACCCGGATTTCCTCAAGCTCTCTCCGAACAACCGCATGCCTGCCATCATCGATCCGGACGGACCAGACGGCCACCCGATCTCGATCTTCGAATCCGGCGCAATCCTGCAATATCTCGGCCGCAAGACGGGAAAGTTCTACGGATCAACCGATCGCGACCGGATCGTCATCGACCAATGGCTGATGTGGCAGATGGGCGGCGTCGGCCCGATGGCGGGCCAAGCGCATCATTTTCTCAGATACGCGCCCGAACGCACGCCTCCCCAGGTCCTTCCCTATGCGCAGGATCGCTACAGGAACGAGGTCGGGAGACTCTACAGCGTGCTCAACACCAGGCTTCAGGACAACCAGTTCGTCGCCGGTGACTACTCGATCGCCGACATGGCCATCTGGCCTTGGGCGCAAAACTGGGAAGGGCAGGAACAGGCCATCGACGACAAGCCCCACTTTGCGCGCTGGCTGGACGAGGTGGGAAGCCGCCCTGCCGTCATCAGGGGCAAGGCGGTCGCGGACGAGGTGCGCAACCGTGAGCAGTCGCCCGAGGAAAGGGAGGCGTCGGACAGGATTCTCTTTGAGCAGAAGGGGTGACATCCTCCGGATCCGCGCCGACCTTTTGGCCCGATCATCCCTGTTCGGTGGCACGCGTGACGGTTCAGGCGCCGCGTTCGGACGCGCCTATTCCGCCCCGTCCGCCTCTTCCTCGACAAGGCAGTGCCGCAGGGTCAGCATCTGGAGCCAGATAAACAGGAACAGCGCGATCGGAAACCCGAACGTCTCGATCTTGACCCAGGCATCCGTGGACATCGTTCGCCAGACGATCTCGTTGGCCAGTGCCAGTCCGGCAAAGAAGCCCGCCAGCCGCCTGGTGAGCTTCATCCAGCCCTCGTCCGTCAAGGGCAGGAACTCGGCCATGGCCCAGGCAAGATACGACCTGCCTTGCAAGAGCCCGATCCCGAGGATGCCGGCAAGAACCCCGTAGACCAGGGTCGTCTTGACCTTGAAGAAGCGCTCGT
>VXPN01000301.1 GCA_009839535.1 Boseongicola sp. SB0662_bin_57
TCGCGAAGAAGACAAGCGTGCCGATGATCGGCCCTTCCAGCGTTCCGATCCCGCCAATGACGACGATGAAGATCACGAACGCGGTCCAGTCGTTGACCGAAAACGCGGCATCAGGCGAAATGCGAAGCTTCTGGAGGAAAATCAGCCCGCCGATTACCGCCGTCAATGCGGAGGTCACGACATAGACTTCCAGCTTCGTCCTCCAGATATCGATGCCCAGGCCAGATGCGGCAGCCTCGCTGTCCCGGATTGCGGTCAGGGCCAGACCCCTGCGAGACCTCAGAAAGAGATAGACCGTGCCAATGACCAGGACGGCGGCTCCCAGCGCCAGCCAGTAGCTCAAGGCCTCCCGGCCCGACCTGGAGGATGAAAGCGACCTGACGATGCCTACCGGCAACGACGACCCTGAGCCGCCGCCCAAGGCGGACACCTGCGCAAACGACAGGCGGAACACCTCTGCCACCACCCATGTTCCAATGGCGAAGTAGGCCCCCTTGAGCCGAAAGATGAGCGTGGCGACGGGCACCGAAACCACTGCCGCAAGGCCGCCGGCTGTGGCAATTGCCGCAACCGGGTGCAGCCCGCCAAACACGGTCAGGGCAAAGAGCATGTAACCCCCAAATCCGACATATGCCTGCTGCCCGACCGAAACCAGGCCGGCATAGCCTGCCATCAAGTTCCACAGGCAGGCCAGTGACAGGTACAGGTAGATCTCGCCCATGAGCCGCATGTCGGCCCGCCCTGCCCACCATGGCGCAAGCATGAGCACGGCCAATCCCATCGCCGCGACGACCGTCGCGATGCGCGAAGCCCGCGTCGCGCGCGTGACGGCAGGGGCGCTCAATGCTCCACCCTCGGAAACAAGCCGTTGGGGCGAACGGCCAGAACGACGAGAAAGGCGACATGCCCCGCCAGCAGCTGCCACCCCGGATCAATCTTTGCCCCAAGTGTCTGGGCGACGCCGAGTATCACGCCCCCCGCCAAGGTGCCCCAGAGATTGCCAAGCCCGCCGATAATGACGGCCTCGAAGCCGAATATCAGTCGGCCACCCCCGATTGCCGGATCAAAGCTCGTCCTGACTCCAAGCAGGATGCCGGCAATTGCCGTCACTGCAAGCGCCAGGGCCATTGCCAGCCCGAAGACATGGGCCTTGTTCAGCCCCATGAGCTGGGCAATTTCCTGATTGTCCGAGACGGCGCGAAATCCGCGTCCCAGGCCGGTGCTGTAGAAAACCCACTGCAAGGCGGCGATGACGGCAACCGCGATGGCGAAGGTCAGCAGCGGCAGGATTCCTACCGCCAAGCCCCCAAGAGAGATGCTGGCCGTCTCTATCATGCCGCCGTTGAGCTTCTGCGGATCGGCGGAATAGCCTTCCAGCAGGGCGTTCTGGATGATGACGGACAATCCGAATGTCACGAGAAGCGGCGGCAGGATGTCATCCCCGAGCGCCTGGTTGAGCAACCCGCGCTGCAACGCGTAGCCGATCGCCGCCATCACGGGCATGACGATCAGAAGGGCGACGAACGGATGCACGCCAAGGATCATGGTCGTGCTGAGGCCGATATAGGCGGCCAGCACGATCAGGTCGCCATGGGCTATGTTGACCAGCCGCATCACCCCGAAGATCAGCGACAGACCGGCGGCGAACAGCGCGTAGAGGCCGCCCAGCAAGATGCCCTGAACCAAGGCATTGACCCATTCGATCATGCCGCCGCCGCTCCGAAATATGCCTCGGTGATGTCCTCGCGGCTGACCTGGTCCGTCCGCCCCTCCAACGAGACCCGTCCTTCCTGAAGACAGTAGACGCGTGACGACACCGCCAGCGCCCGGGAAATGTCCTGCTCCACCAGGAGCGCCGTCATTCCCTCGCCGATGATGCCGGGCAACACGTCATAGATCGTTCCGATCACGACCGGGGCAAGTCCGAGACTGATCTCGTCGAACAGGATCAGTTCGGGATTGGCCATCAACGCCCGACCGATCGCCACCATCTGCTGCTGCCCGCCGGAAAGCGCCGTGGATGCCTGGCTGCGCCGCTCGCCGAGAATCGGAAACAGGTCACATACCTTTTCAAGCGACCACGGTCCCGGCCGGCGGGTCTTGCCGCCGAGCACGAGATTCTCCTCGACGGAAAGCGACGGGAACAGCTGCCTTCCCTCGGGCACCAGCGCAATCCCCAAGCCGGCTATCAGATCGGCTCTCAGGTCGCCGATCGGCCGGCCATCGAAGACCACCTGGGCGGGATCATTCCGCGTCAGCCCGGAAATTGACCGCATCAAAGTCGTCTTTCCGGCACCGTTCGCGCCGATGATCGAGACGACTTCGCCCCGCTCGATGGACATGTCCACGCCATAAAGCGCCTGGAAATCGCCATAACGGGCGTCGAGCGCGTTCAGGGCCAGGAGCGGATCAGGCATCAGGATCCACTCCGAGATAGATCTCCTTGACCTCGGCGCTGGCCATGATCTCCCTTGGCTCCCCCTCCGCGATCTTCTTGCCGAAATCAATCACGATAAGCCTCTGGACGACGGCCAGAAGCGCGTGAACGACGTGCTCGATCCAGATGATCGTCGTGCCCTTCGCATGCACCCGATTTATCGTATCGATCAGTTCTCCGCACTCCGCGTCCGTCAGGCCGCCCGCGATCTCGTCCAGCAGCAGGAGCTTTGGCCTTGCGGACAGCGCGCGGGCCATCTCCAGGCGCTTTCGCTCCAGAAGCGTGAGCGCGCCGGCACGGATGTTCGCCTTGGGCAACAGGCCCGTCGATTCCAGAACATCGATGGCATGGGCTTCCGCCGAACCGCCGCCCAGCCCAGCCCCTTGGGTCGCACCCACGAGAGCGTTCTCAAAGACCGTCATGCCACCGAAGGGCTGCGGGATCTGAAAGGAGCGGCAAATCCCCATCCTGCAGCGCTCGGCTGCCGACACGTTGGTGATGTCGGCCCCACCGAACGCGATCCGCCCGGCGTCAGGCCGCAATGCGCCGGTGATCAGGTTGAACAGCGAGGTCTTGCCAGCGCCGTTCGGTCCGAGAATGCCGATGGCGGCACCGCGCTCCACGTCAAAGCTCGTCTGGTCGGCTACGACGACTGCACCGAACGACTTGCTGAGACCCGAGACCGACAGCAAGGCCGACAAGATCCCTGCCCCTTCAGCCCAACAGCTTCAGCTTGCCGCCGACCGGAATCTGCGGCGCATGCGCATTGGTGGTCACGACAAGATCGAAGCCGTCGCCCTTCTTCTGCCACTGGCCCGCCACGAGCGGAGTCTTGGTCACGTTCGGGACCGGCCCGCCCGCCCAGTTCACGTCGCCGACGATGGTCGAGAGATTCGTCGACTTGATCGAATCCACCATCGCCATCGGATCATCCAGGTCCGCCGATCGGGAAATCACGTCCCGCACAACTTCGAACAGGGCATGCTTGAACCCGATGGGCTGGGTCCATGGGCGCCCGCTGGCAGCCGTGTATCCGTCAGCCAGCGCCTTCGCGCTCTCGCCGGTCAGCGACGAGGTGAAGGGATGCGTCGGCGTCCACCAGATCTCCGAAGTCAACCCGTCGCCGCGGTCGCCGAGCGCCTCGATGACGGACGGGAACAGCAGGGCCTTCCCGATCGTCACGACCTTCGGTCGGAAGTCCTGTTGCGCGGCCTGCGCCCAAAAGGTCGCGAAGTCCGGCGGGATCATGTTGCCCGTGACGATCTCGCAACCGGCTTCCTTGAACGCAGAGATGTAGTTGGAGAAATCATCATTGAGCGGCTGGTAGCGGCCTGGATCGACCAGCGTGAATCCGGCCTCCGCCAACGGCTTTGGGAATCCCAGTTCAGGATGCCCCCAGGCATTGCCGTCCGCGTCATTCGGGAAGAGGCCCGCGACGGTCCTGGACACGCCAGAACCGCCCCAGAGATCGAGGAAATTGGCGATCACGTCCTCGAGGCCCCAGAAGAAGTGGTACGTGTACTGGAACCCTTCCGCCGGGTTGCCGTTGCGACCGAAGAAATAGGGCTGCCACGGGCAGTCGGTCGTAATGCATGGAACCTCGTTGATCTCGGCCTGGTCAGCGACCGGATTCGTCGTGTCAGGGGTTGATGCGGCCACCATGAGGTCCACTTCCTCGCCGAGGATCAGGTCGGCAGCCACCTCGGCCGCCCGGTTCGGGTTCGACTGGCTGTCCTTCGAGATGATCTCGACCCCGTAGGACTTGCCGTTGTTGGAAACTCCGTCGGCGAAGGCGGCTTCAATGCCCGTCAGCACATGCTCGTCCGCCTCGGCGAATCCGGCCAACGGTCCGGTGCGAGGGCTGACATGGCCAACCCGGATCGTCGGATTCGCCGCATATGCGCGCGTGGATGTCAGCAGGGCGGGCGCCGCCACTGTCGTGGCCAGTCCGCCAAGAACCTGTCTTCTCGTTGTCGCAAGTGTCATTTCCTGATCCTCCCTGGATTCGAGTCAGTCGGGCAGAATTGCCTCGAGCTTCGTCAGATGTTCGGCCACCCTCGCCTTCGTCGCGGCAAGGTCTCCTTCACGCCAGTCGCGAAAGCCGGCGCCTGCCGCCATGCCGGTGCGACCCCGGTCGAGAAGCTCCTGCAGGTACGGGGATGGAGCGGGCGCGGCTTCGAGGTCGAACAGGACCTGCCTGTGGATGTCCTGGGTCAGCTCGATGCCGACAAGGTCCGCGTTTTCGAGCGGACCGAGCACGGCCATGCGGCGACCGAAACTGCCCTTGACCACCTCGTCCACGGTTTCGGCAGTGCACACGCCCGTCTCCACGAGCGAAATCGCTTCGCGCCACAATGCGTGCTGCAAGCGGTTGCCTATGAAACCCGGCACGTCCCGTTCGACCATGACCGGGGCCTTGCCAG
>VXPN01000118.1 GCA_009839535.1 Boseongicola sp. SB0662_bin_57
ACAGGTCTTTGCCGTGCAGGACGATGTGGACAACCCTCTGGAGGTCGGCACGACCTTGCGCATGTCCTTTGCCGCGAAGGGGCCCGTGCTGCTGCCGGGAGAGGCGTAGCGTGCCCGCCTGGCCCTTTGCCGGGTGTGGCGATTGATTCACGTTTCCCGGCTGCACGGTGAGCGCCCAGCGTCAGCGGCCAAGGTCGCGCGAGGACATTCACGCTGTCGGACGTGATGTCGCAGGCCGCCCCGGATCGGGCCAGCCTTGTGCGAAAGGCACGGGATGCGGTTGCGACGTTCGCCGCTCCGGGCAGTTCACGCGGGCTGGCCGATGCGATCCCTGATGCGCATGAGCGCACCGGCACCTGCTGCCGTTTTCTGCAGCAGTCGAGTTCCTGGCGGATGCCTTTCCTGATTCCGAAACCGACTTCGGCGGGTGGAGGAATGCGGTGGGTGCGCAAGTCCGGATCGGAACGGCGATGCTTCGGATCTGGAAACGAGGGCGTGTCGGTCACGGGCCGTGGATGAACCGGTTCAATCTCAATGGCGCCCAGGATTTCCTTGCATGCACTTGGCATTCCTTTGTCCGGACCGGAGCGTTGCCGCCGTTATGTCCGGGCTTGCGCTCAAGCATCGCCGGGTTCCGCGGAACCGGCCTCAAGCGCCCCATGCAGGCGTCGCTACGGACTTCAGTTCGTCAAAGACCTGTGGCGCACCGGCGATCACGCGGCCCCCGTCGCTGATCATCTCATCGGCATTCTGATCCTCGGTCAGTCCGCCCGCCTCGGTCACGAGAAGCAGACCTGCCAGGCAATCCCAGGCGTTCATGTGCTCTTCCACATAGCCAATCAGGCGCCCCGCAGCCACGTAAGCCAGGGACAGGGCCCCACTGGCATTGCGATGAAACATCGCTCCGCGCAAAACGAGGGCGGCAACGGTTGACGCGACGTTCTCAGCCCTTATGCGGTTCGAGTAGCCCACCGCCACGATTCCGTCGTCCAGCGTCTTGCCGTTCGCCACGCGTATCGTCTGCCCATTCAGTCTTGCCCCACACCCGCGAAGAGCCGAAAAGGTCTCACCGTAGATCGGGTCATGGATCACGCCGATTTGCGTTTTGCCTTCAGACACTCCAGCGAGAACAACCGCCCAAGTAGGAATGCCGTTGAGGAAGTTCGTGGTGCCGTCAATCGGGTCAATGACCCACTTGAAGTCGTTTGATCCCTTGATGTCGCCATGTTCTTCGCCGACGATGCCGTCTTCCGGCCACGCTTCCGCAATTCTCTTGCGGATGAAGGATTCGACCTTGCGATCGGCTTCGCTCACCCAGTCCTGCGAACCCTTCTGGTCAACACGCAATTGATCGCGGTGCGTGAAGTAGTCTCGTGCCAGCGCCCCGGCGGCCCGGCAGAGTTCTATCGAAAATGCAGACCTTTCTTCGAGGCTCATGACCGGGGGTTGCAACACGAATTGATCGCGCGATCAACCAGATTGCGACGCATGGCAAGTTTTTCCCCTCAAGTCGCGGAGGGTCAAAGGCTGGAACCTGGTGAGACGGCGCTCCAGTTGCTTGGCGGTCGCATGATGCAGGACCTGCTCGAGATTTCGGCGCCTCTGGCCGAGCCAGGCGAAGGCGCCGTTGGCCGAGTCCGCCGTCCAGAGACCAGGCGGGTCGCGACTGGATTCCGAATCGCAAGACAGCCTTGATGCAATCCAAGCCTGTTGCTTGTTTGGCGGTGGCCGATTAAGTCCGGCGGGAGCGATTCCGAAGGATTCCGAACGTGAAGACACTCATTGCCCTGTCCGCGCTGCTTCTTGGTGCAGCGTCTGTCGGCGCCCAGCCATGCGGGGGGCCGTTTGACGAGTTTCTAGACGGCATCAGGGACGAGGCAACCAGGAACGGCCATTCGGAACAGGTGGTCGACCGCTTCCTGGAACATGTGGCCCACGATCCGAACGTCATCCGGGCAGACCGGGCGCAGGGCATTTTCCAGATTCCGTTCATCGAGTTTTCCGGGCGCCTGATCAGCCAGCACAGGCTCCATCATGGATCGGAGAACGCCAGGAAGTGGGCGCATGTCTTTGACCGCATCGAACGTGAGTACGGCGTTTCCCGAGGCGTCCTGCTCGCGTTCTGGGGATTCGAGACCGATTTCGGCGTCGTTCAGGGCGATTTCAACACGGTCAATTCGCTGGCCACCCTTGCCCATGACTGCAGGCGACCAGAATTGTTTCGACCTCAGGTCCTGGCCGCGATCGAGCTGTTCGAGCGAGGCGGCCTGGACCCTGTCAACACGACGGGCGCCTGGGCCGGCGAAATCGGAATGGTCCAGATGCTGCCCGAAGACATTCTTCTCAACGGCGTCGACGGCGACGGCGACGGAAATGTCGACTTGAAGGGCTCCCCTGAGGACGCCCTGGTTTCAGGCGCCAGAATGCTCGTCAATCTCGGTTGGCGAAGGAACCAGCCCTGGATGCAGGAAGTCCGGATGCCGGAGCGCTTCGACTGGTCCGAGACCGGATTCGAGAGCTGGAAGCGCGCGTCTGACTGGGTTGCGGCCGGGGTCCGGCCGAGATCGGGAAGGCTGGCCGCACCGGATCTTGAAGCGGCGATATTGCTGCCCCAAGGCCGGAACGGGCCCGCCTTCATGATCTATCCGAACTTCAACGTGTTTCTGGAGTGGAACAAGAGCTTCGTCTACGTGATCACCGCCGCCCACTTCGCGATGCGCCTCGAAGGGGCGCCGGTCTACGATGCCGGTGAGCCTGGCACGGCGCTTGACGAGAGCCAGGTCAAGGCATTGCAGGAAAGACTCGAAGCGCGCGGCCATGATGTCGGCGGAATAGACGGCATCCTCGGCGCCAAGACCCGCAGCGCGGTGCAAGAGGAACAGGTGCGCCTCGGCTTGCCGGCGGATGCCTGGCCGACGCTGGAGCTTCTCGACCTGCTCTGACCGCTGTCGGGCGCTGACCTTGGCCGGCAACGCCTGGGCTGGCTGGAAGCGTGTGACTCGCCTGCCCGTCCGTCCGGGCCGGCTCTCAGGAGAATGTCCTGGTCAGCGCCTTGTCCACTGCAGCAGTGATCCGGTCGATGTCGTCGGCGGCCGAGATCAGCGGGGGCGAGAAGCAAAGCGTGTTGTTGAGCCCGGGCAGCGAGCGGTTGGTTGCGCCGATGATGACACCCTGCGTCGCGCAGTCCGCGACGACAGCCATGACCAGCTTCTCGTCGACCGGCTCCTTGGTGGCGCGGTCGGCGACAAGTTCGGCCCCGCAGAACAGCCCCTTGCCGCGCACGTCGCCGATGACGCGGTGCCTTTCCTGAAGCGCGTGCAGGTTGTCGATGAGGCGCGCACCCATCCGCGTCGTGTTGTCGAGGAGGTCCTCTTCCTCGATGATGGCGACGTTCTCGAGCGCTGCGGCCGGTCCGGCGGTGCAGCCGCCAAAGGTCGAGATGTCGCGGAAATAGTTCATGGGATCGTCGGCATCGTCCTTGAACATGGCGAAGACCTCATCGGTCGTGACCATGCAGGCGATCGCGGCGTAGCCCGAGGCCACGCCCTTGGCCATGGTCACGAAGTCGGGCTTGATGCCGAAGTGCTGGTAGCCAAACCACGTTCCCGTGCGTCCGACGCCGCAGACGACCTCGTCGATATGGAGCAGGACGTCATGCTTCCTGCAGATTTCCTGGATCCGTTCCCAGTATCCTTCCGGCGGCGGTATGACGCCTCCACCGGCCGTCACGGGTTCCAGGCACAGCGCGCCCACGGTGTCGGGGCCTTCGCGCAGGATGACCTCTTCGACCTGGTCAGCCGCCCACTCGCCGTAGTTTTCGGTTTCGACCTGGGCGCGGTATTCGAGACAGTGCGGCACTTCCACGAAGCCGGGCGTGAACGGGCCGTACTGGGCATTTCGCTCGGGTTGTCCGCCCGCGGAAAGGCAGGCGATCGTCGTGCCGTGATAGTCGCGTTCGCGAAAGAGGATCTTGTGCTTCTTGCCGCCGTAAGTCTTGTGCGCGATCTGGCGCACCATCTTGAAGACCTTCTCGTTCGCCTCGGAGCCGGAATTTGCATAGTAGACGCGCGTCAGGCCGGGAATCAGCCCGGTCAGCTTCTTGGCGAAATTCGCGCCGGGGATCGAGCCCGCACTGCCCGAGAAATACGGAATCCGAACGAGCTGGTCTCGAATGGCGTTGGCAATGCGCTCGCGGCCGTAGCCGACGTTGACGGTCCACACACCGCCCGAGACGGCGTCGATGTACTCGCTTCCGGCCGCGTCCCAGACGCGCACGCCCTTGCCTTCGACCATGACGCGGGGATCGGTTGTCTCCAGAGGCTTGTGCTGCATAAGGTGATGCCAGATGTGCGCGCGGTCGGCTTCGATCACGTCGGCGAGGTCGTTCGGAACAATGTTCATTCGAGTGTCCCCTTGGGAAGGATGCGGTTCTCGCCAGATTATCCGATGCAAGGGAACGGGACCAGAGGGCTTTGCGATTTCGGCGAAAGGATCATCGCCTCGAAGGCCGGGCTTCTACTCTTCACGGGCTTCGGTCAGGGCCCGGATGATCGCCCTGGCGCTTTCGCTGTACCATTCGGCGTCTCCGCGCATCCGCGCGATTTCCCTGCCGTCCGTGTCCAGGATCACCGTGGCCGGAAGGCCGAGAACCGCCATGCTGCGGGCGAGGTTCTGCCTTGGGTCGAGATATGGCGGGAGGTTGTCGACGCCTGTCTCCTGGAAGAACCTGCGGATGCCCTGAATCGAGTTGCGCCCCGTGGCAATGGTCACGACTTCGAACCGTTCGCCGCCGAATTCGCGTTGCAGTTCCGAAAGCATGGGCATTTCCTTGCGGCAGGGCGCGCACCAGGTGGCCC
>VXPN01000434.1 GCA_009839535.1 Boseongicola sp. SB0662_bin_57
TCCCCCATCTTGTAGACGATCGAGGCCTTGCCGCTCTTCTTGCCAAGCACCACCTCTCCTGACCGGCCAGTCAGGGCTGGATGGGTTCCGAACATCACCAGCGGGTCGTGCATCACGTACTGGATGCCGATCCCGCTCTCACGAATGAAGTTGCCGTGGCCAAGGACGGGCTTGTTGCGGGCGATCGGCACGTTGGAAAGTTCGGAAAGCATCGCGCCAAGCTCGGGCAGCTTGTCGAGCCTGTATCCCGACTCGTACCCGTAGAGCAGGTCGAGTCCCAGGATCAGCTCTTCCAACGCCGCGTTGCCCGTCCGTTCGCCCAGTCCGTTGCCGCAGCTATGCACGCATTCGGCGCCTGCCGTCACGGCGGCGAGTTCCGTTGCCACGCCCATTCCGAAATCATTGTGAGTGTGGATCTCGACGGGCAGTCCTGTCATGCCCTTGACCCAGCGAACCAAGTACTTGATCGCCTCGGGCGTCGCGCATCCCATGGTGTCGACGATGCCGATCGCGTCGGGCGGCGATTCCGCCATGATCGCGTTGCAGAGGCTGGTCAGATCCTCCGGCCGGGCGCGAGTCGTGTCGTAGGGGAAGTACACCGCGTGCAGCCCCTGTTCGCGGGCATGGTTGATAACGTCGCGGCTTTTCTTGAACACGTCCTCCCATGTCCAGCCGAACTGGGTGACCAGCTTTGGATAGCCGATCGGCACCTCGATGATGACACCGTGCGCACCGCATTCCAGCGCCATGTCGATGTCGGCCTTGAGTGCGCGGGCGAAGGTGTAGATCCTGGACTTCAGGCCGAGCTTCGAGATCTCCTTGATGGCTTCGGCATCTTGCGGCGACACAGCCGGCATGCCGGCTTCAATCCGGTCGACGCCGATTTCGTCCATCTTGCTGGCGATGCGGATCTTGTCATCGATGGAGAATACGACACCGGGCGTCTGCTCGCCGTCGCGCAAGGTCGCGTCGTGGATCTCGACCCTTGGCGGGAGGTCCAGGCCCTTGCGGACTTCTGGCACGAAATTGTATGGGCTGACCCACCATTTTCCGTCCTCGAAATGTGTTTCGCGCATCGGTTCCCCCAAGACATTCATGGACAATTAGGTTAGGGAAACTATACCCATTTTCCCTCTGTTCCAAAAGAAAAAACCACTTTTTCCGACAGCATGTCCGAGGCGGCTTCCGGATCAAGAGGCTGGATGTCCGAGATCCTGGCGGTTTTGAGACCATTCCGACGAATTCCGGGACCAAACGGCGGTTCCGGCCCGGCAGGCTTCACTTGGGCTGAGCGTCAACGAACCCGAAAAAACGATAATATTTGTTTTCTCCATCAAATGATGGCAATCATTTCTCATGGACCAACCCGTTGAAGACACTGCCTCGCGGCAATCCTCGACTCAGCGTGCCTACCTGACGCTACGGAATGACATCATCGCCGGGCGCATTCCGCCAGGCGAGCGCCTGAAGATCGATGCTCTCAAGGCAGCGCTCGACACCGGGGCGTCCCCGGTCCGCGAAGCGCTCAGCCTTCTGACCTCCGACCAGCTTGTGGACCGGCTGGACCAGCGGGGATTTCGAGTGGCCGCAACCAGTCGGGCGCAGTTCCAGGAGATCCTGAACTTGCGCTGCAATCTCGAGGAGCTCGCGCTCCGCGACAGCCTGGCAAATACCGACACGGCGTGGGAAGACGCGCTGGTGCTGGCGCATCATCACATGAACAAGGTGAATCGGAATGATGTCGACGCCTTCGAGGCGCACCACAAGCGATTTCACATGGCGCTGCTTGCGGCCTGCAAGTCACCGATCCTGCTGCGCTTCTGCAGCCAGCTGTACGACCTGAACGTGCGCTACAGGTATCTGGCGGGCCGTGCGAAATCCTACTCGCGCCGAAACGTCGAGGCAGAGCATCGTGCCATCCTTGACGCGGCGGTCAGCCGGAGCACCGACAGGGCCTGCGCCAGCCTGATGGACCACTATCGCAAGACGGGCGCGTTCCTTGCGGAGCTGGTCGACTGACGGGATCCGCCGAAGAATGTCAGGATTCGCGGACCAGCTTGAGATCGAAATCGGCGAGGAGGTAGGGATCGGTCACCTTGCCTGAAAGGTCGAAGCCCTCCGGGAAAGTGTCCGCCGGGAGCTCGACGTACTTCATGACCAGATCCTCGCGCACGCCGAAGACGGTGTCCTCGTCGAGATAGGGGTCGTCGTCGGGGAATATCTCCGTGACCAGCTGGCGGTAGCCCGGGGCGGTGACGATGTAGTGCAGATGCGAGGGTCGCCAGGGATGCCGGCCGACCGCGTTGAGGATGTCGCCCACGGGGCCATCGCTGGGCACGGTGTAGCTGACCGGCTTGACGGTGGTGAAGCCGTAGCATCCGTCAGCCCCGGTTGTCTGGATGCCGTGAAAGCTGTAGGTGTCCTGTTCGGGATCCTGGCTGGAATACAGCCCGTTCGGTGCGGTCTGCCAGATGTCCAGCCTGGCGCCTTCGATCGGGTCGCCGTCCGAGTCGGTTATGCGACCGCGGGCCAGCAGGACCGGTCCCTCGTAGTGTCGCTTCATGTCGTGGCCAAAGGGGATGTCCGGCGCGCCGGAGATGTGAAACGGCCCAAGCACGCTGGAGGATGTCCCCTCCGGCACCGAGTTGATCATGTCGACAAGCGACGACAGGCCGAGCACGTCCGACAGCAGCACGAACTCGTGGCGTTCGGCATCGGTGAACTCGGTCATGCGTTCCAGAAAGTCGATTCCGGTCTGCCACTCGGCATGCGTAAGGCGCACTTCCTTGGCAAAGGCATGCAGGTGCTTGGCGAGGCTTGCCATGATCTCGCGCATGCGAGGGTCCGTGTCCTTGCCGCAGTAGCTTAGGAACACGTCGGTGATGTTGTCCTGTGTGAGCTTGCGCATGGAACGGGCCCTTTAGTTCAGTATGGCGAGGCTGAGTGTCGGGAAACGGATCAGGAAGATCAACACGATCAACATGACGAAGGCAAAGGGAAGCGCGCCGAGGAACACGTCCTTCAGCTTGATGCGGTCGTCGTCGAGCGTCGCCTTGATGACGAAGCAGGAAATGCCCAGCGGCGGGGTCAGGAGCCCGATTTCGGCTCCGACGACGGTGATGATGCCGAACCAGACCAGCGACAGCCCCATCGGTTCGACGAGCGGCAGGAAGAGGGGCACCATGATCAGGATGATCGACGCAGTGTCGAGAAGCGTGCCGAGAAAGATCATCAGCGCCACGTAGATCACCATGATCCAGATGAAGCCGAGCTCAGTTTCGTTCAGGATGTCGCCAAGCTCGTTCGGCAGGCCGGCAAGCCCAAGCATCCGGGAATAGATCGAGGCCGCGGTGATCAGGAACAGGATCGCGGCGGTGATGTGGCCGGTCTCCAGCAGCGCCTCCCAGAACCCGCGCAGCGTCATTCGGCGGCGGACGATGGCGATGACCAGCCCCAGCAGGGCGCCTGCGGCCCCGGCTTCGACCGGGGTCAGCCAACCGGTATAGATGCCGCCCAGCACCACCAGGATCAGCCCCAGTATGGGCAGCGTGTTCTGGGCGATCTCGCCCCAGCTCAGCGGTTCCAGATCCTCGCCGGACCGGCCACCGACGAATCCGGGTGTCAGCCGGCCCATGGCGAAGATCGCGGCGACGTAGGCGATGGCCAGAAGGATGCCAGGCACGACACCCGCGAGGAACATGTCGCCCACCGACTGCTCGGCCACGAAGGAATAGATGATCAGCATCGCCGAAGGCGGGATGATCATGCCCAGCACGGACGATCCCGCAACCACGCCGACGGCAAAGCGCGGGTTGTAGTCGTAGTGCAGCATCTGCGGAACCGAGACCTTGGCAAAGACCGAGGCGCTGGCGATCGACGACCCCGTGACAGCGGCAAAGACGGCGTTCGCGCCCACGGTGGCCATTCCGATGCCGCCCTTCACCTTTCGGAAGCTGAAGTTCATCACCTTGTAGATGTCCGCGCCAAGTCCCGCCTTGCTGACGACAAGCCCCATGAAGGTGAAGAGCGGCACCGTGGCAAACGTGTATTCCATCACGCTGTCGCCCACGGCAATCTTCAACAGGTTCATCGCCAGCGTGAAGTTGTCTCGCATCAGCCAGATCGAGACGAAGCTGACGACGCCAAGGGCGATGGGGATGTAGAGGCCCAGATAGACCAGGACGATGATTGCGAGGACCGAGTAGAGACCGATTTCGACCGGGCTCATGCCGCGTCTTCCTGGCTGGGCGCGTGCGTGGCCTCGTCATGCGAAGCGCCCACGACCTTCAGGGCGAAGATCAGGGCAGCCAGCCCTGCGCTGGCGAAGATCGTAAGTTTTACCGGCCACCACGGCGCGGTGAACACGCCGGGAATGCCGAAGAAGTCGCCCGTCTCCCACATCTTCAGGAATTCCGGGAAAATCGTGATCGCGATCAGCATCATGAAGATCGCCGAAATCAGGTTGATCGCCCGGCGCAGCCAGCGCGCCAGCCAGGGATGGCGCCCGCCGACGACCACAAGGAACCCGTCAGATCGCGTCAGCCGGTTGACTCGCACGACGTCGGGCAGCTGCAGAAAGACAATCAGGACCATGGAGAACTGCACGACTTCGACGGCGCCGTTGAAGGGTGCGTTGACGAGGTTGCGCGCGGCCATGTCGTAGTTGACCACCATTACCAACGCGAGCACCACGAGGGTGCCGACGGCATTCGCGCTGATCGCGATGCCGTCGGCCAGCTTGTTCAAGGCGGCAAACGCCTGTTTCATCGCGCCGCCCGCCCGTCGGTCAGTTCATCGCGGCGGGAGACCAGTCGCGTACGCCCTCGTATCCCGCGTCCTTCAGCTTGGCGAGGTA